>NZ_JBSFGK010000064.1:0-45772 GCF_053596495.1 Kitasatospora sp. NPDC001683 | reverse complement strand
CCGGGCCAGGAGCTCGTGGGCGAGGCGGTAGGTGGCGGCGGCGAAGTCGCCGGCGGTGATCTCGACGCCGTCGGCGGTGGTGATGGCCCGCCGGTGGGGGTCGGAGGCAAGGGACCGGAGGATCAAGGCGGGTGCGCTGACGAACTCCTGGTCGGTCATGGCCACTTCTTCCTTGTAGTTTGCAACCATGTCGTCAGGCTAACCCCATCCCTCGTCCGGCGTTGTCGAGTTCAGGCCATGTCGGGTCAGAAGTCTGACGGGAGGTCCGTCGGCGGGCGGAGGGTCGGATCGGTGACGGCGGCCCAGTGCTCGCCTGGCGCGTGACGATCACATAGCCGTCCTGGCCCGGGAGTTGGGGGATGAGTGCGCTGCGGCAGCCCAGGCTGTGGTGGATCTCGACCGGAACGGGCGTGCCGTCGAGCCGAAGCCCGCCGGTGCTGGTTCCGTCGATCGGCGGGAGTTGCAACGTGCGCGGGTCGAGGTCGAAGCGGTCGGAATTGGCGAGAAAGCTCGCCAGCCGGGACTGCGGGGGGCGAGGAGCCGATCCGGTGCTCGGTGCGGTCGCGGGCCGTCTTCTCGGGGGCGGGCCCGCCGGGACTTCTCCGGCGGGCCCGCTCAACACCCGGGACCGGCCTGCGGCGGCTACCGGTCGGCGGTGAGCTTGCCGGCGGCGCCCCAGTTCTCCGGCTGGTACTCCTGGATCCACACGAACACGCTCTCGGCGGGGACCTCCAGGGCCTCCACGAAGGCCTCGGTGACCTTCTTGACCAGCTCGCGCTTCTGCTCGACGTCGCGCGGACCCTGCTGAATGGTGACGATCGGCATCTTCGGCTCCTGACGGGTTGTCCTGCCGGGCTCTTCCGCCCGGCTCTTCCGCCGGTTTCCCCGGCTGAGAACAGTCCACCCGATCCGGCCGCCCGCACCCAGACCCGAATCGCTCTGACAGCGATCACGAATCCTGATCGTCCCAGGTCGGGGGTGTTCTGCGGCAGGCTTCCAGGAGTAGCCGGGGGAGCGGGGCGGAGCGTCGTACGGCGATCGAGGTCGGCAGCGCCAGCCTGGTCCGGCAGGGTCGGAAGGCGACCCGGTGGGTGTTCGTCATCCGGGCGTTGGCGGCGTACACCACCGTCCACATCGGGGTTCCGGTGCCGATCGAGGCCAGGGTGTCCTGCAGGGCGCCGTGCGCCGGGCCGAGGACCGGCCGGAAGCCGGCCTGCGCGCAAGCGCCCAGCACCAGGTCCACCAGCGCCGGGTTGTCGCGACGGTCGATCAGCCGGAGCGGCAGGTCGGCGAGGTCCGCGAGATCGACCTCGGACCGGTCGGCGAGGGCGTGCCGGGCGGGCAGCGCGAGCACCAACTCGTCCTCCCAGGCCGGCAGGAAGCGGAGCTCGGGGCTGCTCCCGGCGATCGCCCCGCGCACGAAGGCGGCATCGAGGCGCCCGTCCGACAGCCGGGCCAGCCGCTCCCGCACCGGGACGGACTGGAGCTCCACGCGCACCCCGGGGGCCTGCCGCTGGTAGGTGTCCAGGATCAGGTCGAGCCGCTCGCCGAGCCCGGTGACGGTGCCGAGCCGCAGCACGGCGGGCACGGCCAGATCGGCGGCGAGGGCGCGGGCGGCGTCCTCGGCCACCAGGACGTTCCGGGCGGCCGGTAGGAACCGCTCGCCCGCCGGCGTCAGCCGGACGTACCGGGGCGAGCGGTCGAACAGCTCGACCTTCAACTCCCGCTCCAGCCGCCGCACCTGCTGGCTCACGGCGGGCTGCCCGAGCAGCAGCTTCTCGGCGGCCCGGCCGAAGTGCAGCTCCTCGGCGACGGCGACGAAGCAGCGCAGCTGCCGTAGCTCCATGAGGTCCCCCAGCTCGATGTGTCGGAGGGCCCATGCTCGCAGGCCGGGGCGCCAGGCCCGGCGGATCGGAACTCATCGATCACGAGCTGGTTGCGCTGCAGTCGCTCCGACACGGGGAACTGCCATCCAGGAGACCCGTCGCCCCCAGAGGGCGAACCCGACCGGCACACCTTGGGCATCATCGGACCCGTCAAGTGGCGTCCGATCGCTGGGATGTGGTGAGTTCACCGCTGTCGGCTGTACTCGCCTATCCGGCGGCCGGTCGCACGAGCTGGTCGTTCGTGCTGCGGCCCTTGTGGCTCACCTTGGGCAGGCGGGCCAGGAAGGCGTCGAACTCGGCGCGCTGCGCCTCGGTGAACGGCGCCTTGAGCACCGTCGCCGAGAGCGGCGGGGTGCCCATCTTCTGTGACAGCACCGTCCACGCCACGGGGTTGTGCGCCACCTTGTTGACCGAGGACCAGGGAATGGTGCGGTCCAGGGTCGGCGTCTTCAGGTGGAGGGCGTCGTCGGTGAGCCTGACGACCGTCGGCCCGACGTAGCGCGGGGCGACCTTCAGACCCATCCGCCTGCCGCCCGCGGTGATGTTCACCACCTGCACGAACCCGAAGAAGAACGCCGCTATCGCGAACCAGGTGCTGCCCGCGGCCAGAAAGGCCGCCGTCAGCAGCAACCACAGACCGACGATGGCCCACCGGAGCTAGAGCCGGGCGGCCGCGTTCGCCACGACGGAGGCGACGATGTCCTCGGTGGTGGCCTCGTAATCGACCTGGATGTCCATGCTCGCGCGCTCCCGCTTCGTAGTGGCGGCACATCATCGTGGCAATCGGCCGGTCAGGGCAAACAAGGGACAGCGCCCCGTCCACGCCCAGGTGGTGGTCAGAGGCACCCCTCCAGATGGTCTATAGTTAACCCATCACCCAGATGCGCGGGTGGCGGAATAGGCAGACGCGCTGGATTCAGGTTCCAGTGCCCGAAAGGGCGTGGGGGTTCAACTCCCCCCTCGCGCACAGCGAACGGCCGGTCGATCTTCGGATCGACCGGCCGCTTTGTTTTCCCGGGGCGGCGGCCGGCCCGTCGGGTTCCCGGAGGCCGCGCCCCGGGCGCGAACCCGTGCCCACTAGGCCGGATCGGTCGGCCGTGCATGCCTTGGGGGTTTCGGCACGTGAGCTTGTTGTAGAACGATCCGCGGCTACCTCCTGGAGGGCAGGCTCGGCGCGGGCGGGATCGGTGTGGTCTACCGCGCCCGGTCGGTGTCCGGCCGTCAGGTGGCGGTCAAGGTGATCCGGCGCGAGCTGGCCGCGGACGCGGAGTTCCGGGCCCGGTTCCGGCTGGAGGTCACGGCGGCGCGCAAGGTCAGCGGCGCGTTCACCGCGCCGGTGACTCCGACGCGGCCCCGAGCACCCAGAGCGCCGGCACGAGGGCCGCGACCCGCACGGTGGAGAGCTCGGGCAGCAGGCTGACGGTCAAGCTCGACTACCGGAAGCCGGTCAGGAACGGCTGTCCCGTGGTCGGTTTCGGCTACCTCGACTTCTGCGAACGCGGCGAGGGCACCGCCGTCATGGCGAGCTTCGCGTCGTACGCGGTCAGCGGGCCGGGCCAGGCGACGGGCGAGTCGCTGAGGTTCGGCACGCTGCCGCCGGCCGTGACCCAGCAGGTGCAGGGCGTCCTGGACGGGCTGCGGTCCAAGTAGGGACCCGGAACCCGTTGGTGCACCGTGGCGACCGGTGTCCGGTGTCCGTCAGAGGCTGCGGGCGGTGATGTCGCCGCTCGAGGTGGTGGCGCGGATCCGGAGTTCGGCGCTGCCGTCGTTCTTGAGGGAGTTGCTGATCCGGCCGTGGTCGGTGCCTGCGTCCAGGGTGGCCGAGACGCCCGCGGTGGCGGCGATCGTGATGCTGCCGGACATGGTGCTGAGCGCGACCGCGCCGCGCCCGGCCTCGTCGATCCGGATGTCGCCGCGCGAGGTGCTGATGTCCGCGTTGCCGTTGATCCGGCCGACCTCGATGTCGCCGTCGACCGCGGTGAGGCGCAGGCTCGCGGCCTCGTCGACCTTGATCTGGCGGTACGCGCCCCGGTAGGCGACGTCGCCGAGGCGGCCGGCGCAGCGGAGCTCGGTGCTCTCGGTCCTGGCTTCGACGTGGGAGCCGGCGGGCAGCTGGACGGTGATGGCCAGGGCGCCGGGGCCGAGGAGCACGTTCCTGGGCTCGGCGGTGCGGATCCGCAGGACGCCGTCGGCGTAGGTCACGACGGCCTGCTCGGCGGTTTCGACGTCGCGGCTCTTGGCGGGGTTGGCGGGGAGGACCTCGACGACGGTGTCGGTGCGGTCGGAGGCGGCGAACCGGACGCGGCCGGCCGGGACGTCGAGGATCGCGGTGATCGCGGCGGGGGTGTCGAAGTTCTGCATGGTGTGCTCCTCGTTCGGTGGGGTGGGCCGCTTCGGCCTGCTGTTTCTTACGCCGGAAACGCTACGTTGCGTTCATTGTTCTGGCAACTACAGAAAGGCGTGAAGTGGCTGTAAATGCAGGTCAATGACGGTAAATCATTGCAATGCGCTGGAGCGTAACGCAACGGCCCTCGAGGGAATCATTGCAATGAATGATGGTGAACGCTATGCCGGAGAGGATGGGAGGAGCGTCTGCGGCAACTCGGCCGTACCGCCGAGGGAACGAACGCGCGCCCGGACGGTCGACACCGTCCGGGCGCGCGAGAGGTCCGCCGTCGTGCTACTCCGTGACGAGCCGGACCTTGTCGGCCTGCATGCCCTTCTGGCCCTGGGTGACCTCGAAGGTGACCTTCTGACCCTCCACCAGGGACTTGAAGCCGCTCCCCTCGATCGCCCGGAAATGGACGAACAGGTCGGGGCCGGCTTCCGGGGTGATGAAGCCGTAGCCCTTCTCGTCGTTGAACCACTTCACGGTGCCGTTCTGGCGCTCGGCCATGCCCACTCCTCGGGATCGGATCGCACTGTGCCGAGATCCTCTCACGCAGAGGATGTCAGCCGACACGAAGAGTAGCCGAGGCGTGCAGCAGGAGGTCGCGCAGGGCGGCGGCGGGGTCCGAGGGGTCGGTGGGGGTGAGGACGACCTGGTCGGCGGTGGTGGAGGGGCCGGTGAGGGGGATGACGCGCAGGCCGGGAGGCTGGTGGTCGAGCGCGGACTCGACGGTGATGCCGATGCCCGTTCCGGCGGCGACGTGGGCGGCGATGGCGTGGACGCTGTCGGCGGTGCGGATGATGCGCAGGTCGGCTCCGCCGATCCGGAAGGCGGTCAGCAGGCGGTCGCAGAGGCCGCTGTTGATCTGGTGGGGCCAGGTGAGCAGGCCGGTGGTGGAGAGTTCGGCGGCGCTCAACTCGGTGCGGTCGGCGAGCGGGTGGGCCTCGGGGACCAGGGCCGTGAACCGTTCGGTGGACAGCACCCGCGCGCGGACGCCGGTGACGCCGTCGGTCGCCCAGCCGATGCCGAGCCCGATCGTCCCGGCGCGCAGGGCGGTGAGCAGGGCGGTGGTCGGCATGGCCTCGGGCACGATCGTCACGCCGGGGAAGCGGTCGCGCAGTTGCGGCAGGCAGCGCAACAGCAGCTGGTGGCCGGTGTATTCGGCGTGGCCGACGACGAGCGTGGTGCCGGACCGGTCGCCGGCGGCCAGGGCGCGTCCGCGCTGCTGGAAGCGGCGCAGCTGGGCGAGGGCGGCGCGGGCGTCGGGCAGCAGTTCGGCACCGAGGTCGGTGAGGGACACCCGGCGGCTGGTGCGGTGGAACAGCTGCCCGCCCAGGGTGGTCTCCAGTCGTCGGACGGCGTCGCTGACGGTGGGCTGCCCCCGGTGCAGGCGGGCGGCGGCACGGCCGAAGTGGAGTTCTTCGGCGACCGCGACGAACGCTTCCAGTTCGATCCTGTCCACAGCGCAAGGCTAATGCGATCGATCGGTACGGCCGATCGCTGTGTGCCGGTCTTCGGCGTTGATGCCGTGCCGCGCGCAGGCTGGGATGGGTGGGCAGACAGGGGTTCTCCCGCCGACGAAAGCAGTGAATCGACATGGCACTCAATGACGTTGAGCAGCAGGACGTTGACCGCGAGCAGGGCGTTGACCGCGAGCAGGACATTGACCGCGAGCAGGGCGTTGACCGCGCGTACGACGCGCCGACCGTCACGGTGACGGTGGTCTACCACTCGGTGCACGGGCACACCCGGGTCCTGGCCGAGCACCTGGCCGAGGGCGCGCGGCTGGTGCCGGGCGCCGAGGTGCACCTCGCCGAGCTCCGGGCCGAGGACGTCAACGCGGGCCGCTGGAACGACCCGGAGGTGCTGGCGCTGCTCGCCCGCTCCGACGCGGTCGTGTTCGGCTGCCCGACGCTGATGGGCAGCGTGTCGGCGGTGTTCAAGGCGTTCATGGAGGCCGCGTTCACTCCGTTCGTCACCCAGGGTTGGAAGGACAAGCTGGCCGGCGGGTTCACCATGTCCGCTTCGCAGAGCGGCGACAAGCTGGCCGTCCTGCAGCAGCTGGCGGTGTTCGCCGCGCAGTTGGGCATGCAGTGGATCGGCGTGGGCGACATGCCGGGCAACAACTGGAGCGGTGGCACCCGTGACGACGTGAACCGGCTGGGCTCCTGGCTGGGCCTGATGAGCCAGAGCCACGCAGATCAGGGCCCGGAGCAGGCGGGGTCGCGCGGCGACCTGCTCACCGCGCGGCGCTACGGCGAGCGGATCGCCCGGTTGACCCAGCGCTGGGTCAACGCCGTGCCGTACGAGACCCCGCGGATGACCGAGCACGAGGCCCGCGCCCTCTCCGCCGCCCTGCGGGAGGCGGACGCCGCACCGGCCGGGCGCTGACGGCCGGGTGCCGGTGGCCGCGGGGCGAGTCCCCACCCGGGTGGGGCCCGGTCCGTCGTTCCCGCCCCCCTACGGCCTGGGGTCGATCGGGGTGAGGGTGCCGAGCCGGTCCTCGACGTGCTGGGCGGCGGCCAGACAGAGGTCCTCGCGGAACGGGCGCCCGATCAGTTGCACGCCGGTGGGCAGGCCGTCGGTGTCCAGCCCGGTGGGGACGGCGACGGCCGGGACGCCGACGAAGCTGGTGACCGAGCAGAGCCGCATGGCTGTGGCGACCCGGTCCCGCCCCGCCTGGTCCCGGGACTCCAGGCCGGGTTCGACCGGCGGCTCGGTGAAGACCGGGCCGAGCAGGAGCGGGTACGCGTCCAGGAACTCCGTCCAGGAGCGGCGGATGTTCATCCAGGTGCTCATCAGCCGGATCAGCCCGGCGGAGTCGACGGGCGGGTTGTCGCGCATGGTCAGCTCGATGTAGCGGTCGCCGCCCTCGCCCAGCAGCTGCCGCACGGCGGGCCAGCTGGGGGCGAACTCGGTGGCGGTGAGCTGGTGGTAGGCCTTCAGCGCCTCGTCCAGCCGGGGGACGTCGGAGACCTCGTCCACCCGGTACCCGGCGTCGCGCAGGGCTTCGGCGGCGGCCGCGACGGCGCGGCGGACGGTGGGGTGGACGCCGTGGCCACCCGGGTCGGTGACCACGGCGACCCGCGGGTTCTGCGGCGGTCCGCCGTACAGCGGGGCGGGGACGGCGCGCGGGTCGCGCGGATCGGGCCCGGCCAGGGTCTCGTACGCGAGCCGCAGGTCGGCCACCGTACGGGCCAACGGGCCGTCCGTGACCAGGAGTTGGGAGGCCGGTCCGGGATCGTCCGGCCCCAGCATCCGCTGGTCGGCGGCGAACCGGCCGGTGGTCGGCTTGAGCGCGGCGACCCCGCAGAAGGCGGCCGGGATACGGACCGAGCCGCCGGAGTCGTTGCCGAGCCCCAGTGCGGCCATGCCGGTGGCCACCGCCACGCCGTCGCCGCCGCTGGTGCCACCGGGGGTGCGGGTGGGCGCCCAGGGGTTGCGGGTGTCGCCGTACAGCTCGCTGCGGGTGTGCATCCCGGCCAGGATCAGGGTCGGCATGTTGCTGTGCCCGATCGGGACCGCCCCGGCGGCGCGCAGCCGGGCCACCGGGATGGCGTCGGCGGGGGCGGTCGACTCGCGGAAGCGCGGCGTGCCGAAGGTGGTCGGGACGCCCTCGATGCGGGTGCACTCCTTGACCGTGAACGGCACCCCGGCGAGCGGGCCGAGCCGCTCACCGGCGGCCCGGGCCCGGTCGGTCTCCTCGGCGGCGGCGCGGGCGCGGTCGGCGAGGAGCTGGGTGACGGCGTTGGCCTGCGGGTTGACCTCGGCGATCCGGGCGAGGTGGGCGTCCACCACCTCGCGCGCGGACACCTCACCGCTGCGGACGGCGGCGGCGATGGCGGTGGCGGGGAGTTTCCACATGGGGCCTCCTGAGGTTGTTCCGATGCGGTTGCATCGGAACCTTAGCCGGAGAGTCGATACGCTTGCATCGGAATAATTTCGAGTCCGGATGCGGGAAGTGGCGGTATGCCGAAACAGGTCGACCACGAGGAGCGGCGCCGACGGATCGCCGAGGCGGTGTGCGCGCTGATCGACGCCCAGGGCTTCGAAGGCGTGACCCTGCGGGACGTCGCCACCCGGGCCGACGTCTCCATGGGCGCCGTCCAGCGCTGCTTCCGCACCAAGGAGGAGATGCTGCAGTTCGCCCTCGCCCACATCGGCGCACGCGTCACCGAACGCGCCCACGGCCGGGTCGTCGGCAGCCCCGCCCAGTCCGCCGAGAGCACGGTCGGACACGTGGTCGGCGAGGTCGCCCTGCTGCGCGACGAGCACCGGGCCGAGGCGCGGATCTGGCTCGCCTTCCTCGCCGCCGCCGCCGTCAACCCGGCCCTGGCGGCGGGGCTGCGGACCAGCTACGCCGACCTGGAAGGGCTGCTCGCAGGGCTCATCGCGGAGGCCTCGGGCGCCGCCGACGCCGCCGATGCCACCGCCACCGCCGTTCGGCGGGAAGCCCGGAGCGCGGCCCGTACCCTGCTCGCCCTCGCCGACGGACTCACCGCGCACGTGCTGATCGGACACCGGACGGCGGCCGAGGCGGAGGACCTGCTGCACGCCCAGCTGGCCGGGTTGTGGGAGGCGGCGGCCGGTACGACTGCCGGGCGCTGAATTCCCGTTGCCGGCGGGCGGGCGGTGCGGCGAGGATCTGTTCGTGGCCGAGCTGAAGCCCTACCCGAAGATCCCCGCCCGGGGAGCTTCCGGCGCGCCCGGCAGCCGCGAGTGGATCGCGACGGAGAAGGTGCACGGCGCGCACTTCGCCGTGGTCTGCGACGGTGCCTCGGTGCGGCCCGCCAAGCGGCGTGACCTGCTGGGCGACGAGGAACTCGACGCCTTCTTCGGCGTGAGCCGGATCTGGCCGCAACTCCTCGTCGCCGCCGGGCGCTTCGCGGCGGTGGTGCGGGCGAGGTGGGGGGAGTCGGCCGTCGTCACCGTGTACGGCGAACTGGCCGGCGGCCGCTACCCGCACCCCGACGTGCCCGCCGTCGCCGGGGTCGAACCGGTGCAGACCGGCGTCTGGTACGCGCCCGGGCTGCGCTGGCTGCCGTTCGACGCGACGGTGCGGACGGACGAGGGCCGGTGGTGGGTCCCCGACCGCGAACTCCGGGCCGCCGCGTCCGCCGCCGGGCTCACCTGCGTGCCGCTGCTCGGACGCGGCTCGCTGAATGCCTTGCGGGAGCTGCCCGTTGCCTTCCCGAGCCGGGTGCCGGCGCTCCTCGGGCTGCCGGAGCCGGCGGACAACCTCGCCGAGGGGTACGTGCTCAAGCCGGCGGGGGAGTGGCGCGAGTCGGACCCGGCCCGTCCCCTCATCAAGGTCAAGCAGAAGGCCTTCGCCGAGGACGAACGGTACGACGGCGCCCGCCCGTACCTCCCACCGCCGGAAGGCGCGGCGGGCGTCCCCGCCTGGCTGCTCGTCCAGGCCTCGGCGTTGCTCACCCCCACCCGTGCGGCGGCCGCCGTCAGCAAGCTCGGGCCGCGTACGGCCGCGGATGCGGTGGCGGCGGAGATCGCCCAGGATGTGGCCGAGGAACTCGCCGAGGCCCTGGGCGGGTTGGAGCACGCCGTCCTGTCGGCCCTGTGCCTGGCCCTCGAACCCGGAGCCCGATCCCTCGCCGCCTTCGACGCAGCGGACCGGCGCAACTCCTGACCGCCTCGCTACCGCCGCAGCACTCGTCTCGCGAGCCGAACTCCACTGCGCGGCCGATCGGTTCGAGTCGGCCCGCGCCTACCCGGAGGAACCGACCCGGATCGAGCCCCCGGTCGGGCCGCCGGCCGAGGCCGTGTTGCGGCACCTCAGGGCGCACATCGGCTGACGCGGAAATTCCTGCGAAGAAGTTCCCGACCGATGTCGAAGTCCCGGCCCGCCGCTCCGACTGAGAGGTGACAGCGCGCCGAAGGGGCGTGCGGGACAGCAGAGGAGCAGCACCGTGAAGTACGTCGCGATGATCTACGGCAACCAGGCCAAGTGGGACTCCTTCCCCGCCGAGGCCTGGCCCGAGGCGATCGCCAAGCAGGAGGCGTTCAACGGCAAGTACCGGGACACCGGCGAACTCCTCGGCGCCTACGGGCTCGCGGACGCGGCCGCCGCGCAGCTGGTGCGGCGCGCCGAAGGGGTGCCGGTGGTGACCGACGGGCCCTACCTGGAGACCAAGGAGTACCTGGCGAGCTTCTACCTCCTGGACTGCGAAAGCCTGGAGCGCGCCCAGCAGATCGCCGCCGACATGCCGTTCGCGGACGTCGAGCCGGTGGAACTGTGGCCGATCCTGCACGAGTCGCCGGCGAACGGGTGAGCATCCCCCCTGCGCCCGTCGAGGGCCTGCTGCGCGAACTGGCGCCGCAGGTCCTCGGCGTGCTCGTACGGCGCCACGGCGGATCCTTCGACGCCTGCGAGGACGCCGTGCAGGAGGCGCTGCTCGCCGCCGCCGTGCAGTGGCCGGCGGACGGGGTGCCGGCGAGCCCGCTGGCGTGGCTGGTCACCGTCGCGGGCCGGCGGCTGGTCGACCAGGTGCGCAGCGAGGCGGCCCGCCGTCGGCGGGAGGAGGCGATCGCGCTGGCCACCCCGCAGTCCGCCCTGCTGGCACCCGCTGCCGACGCCGCCGATCCGACCGCCGACGACTCGCTGGCCCTGCTGTTCCTCTGCTGCCACCAGGCACTGTCCGTACCGAGCCGGATCGCGCTGACGCTGCGCGCGGTCGGCGGTCTGACCACGGCGCAGATCGCGGCCGCCTTCCTGGTTCCGGAGGCCACCATGGGGCAGCGGATCAGCCGGGCCAAGCAGACGCTGAAAGCGTCCGGCGGCGGGCTGTCACTCCCGGAGGGGCAGAGCGGGGCGGAGCGACTGCGCGAGGTGCGGCACGTGCTGTACCTGGTCTTCAACGAGGGCTACACGGCCAGCGGCGGCGAGGAGCTGACCGTTCCGAGGCTGGCCGCCGAGGCGATCCGGCTGACCCGGCTGCTGCTGCGCCTCACCCCCGGCGACGCCGAGACGGCGGGGCTGCTCGCCCTGATGCTGCTCACCGACGCCCGCCGTACCGCCCGCACCGGGCCGTACGGGGAGCTGGTACCGCTGGAGCAACAGGACCGTGGCCGCTGGGACGCCCAACTGATCGCCGAAGGGATGGAGTTGCTGGCCGCCGCACTGCCGTCCGGTACCGCCGGTCCGTACCAGGTCCAGGCCGCGATCGCCGCCGTGCACAGCGAGGCGCGGACGGCGGACGCCACCGACTGGCCGCAGATCCTGGCACTGTACGACCTGCTGCTGCGCCTCGACGCCAACCCGATGGTCGCGCTCAACCGGGCCGTCGCGGTGGCGATGGTCCACGGCCCGGCCGTCGGGCTGACCCTCCTCGACGACCTGGCCGCCGACAAGCGCCTCACCCGACACCACCGCCTCCTCGCCACCCGCGCCCACCTCCTCGCCCGCCTCGGCACGGACCCCCGGGCCGCCGCCCAGACCTACCGCCAGGCCGCCTCCCGCACCCCGAGCGCCCCGGAACGGCGGTACCTCACAGAAGCGGCGCGCCGGGCGCTGGTCTCCCGCTGACCGCGCGAGAAGTCGGCCCGGCCGACTTCTCGCCGGGCGCCGTGGGGGTGTCGGTTGGAATGGGCGTTCCGGGTGCTGGGCGTGGGGTGGGCGCGTGGGAAGTCGGCGGAGCGGACCTCCCACGCGAGCTGGGCCCGCGGCTTCGCCGCCTGGGTGCGCCGGAACGCCGCCGCCTTCCGCTGAACCGCGCGGGGCCGGGCGCGGGTCGGGCGCGGGTCGGCGAGGAGGGGCGCACGCCGCCCGGCTTCGCGCCGGTTCGCCCCTGCGCGAGGGGTTCTCCGGGACGGGCTCTTATTGTACTGTCCGTCTAATAAGCGGGCGAGCGGGAACCCGCAGGAGCAGGCACCTGGAGGCAGCCATGGCTCTCCCCCGGCAGGCGACCGAGCACGGCCACACGGCGGCCGACGACGACGTCTCGAAGCGGCTGCTGGAGTCGGCCGCCACCCTCTCCTTCGACCCCATGACCGAGATCGACTGGGACGCCCCCCTCCCGGAGGAGCACTACGGCCTCAACCCCGAGTGGAGCACCCTCTACGGGACCAGGCTGTGGGACGAGATGACCGAGCGGCAGCGGGTCACCCTCACCCGGCACGAGGTCTGCTCGATCATGAACACCGGCATCTGGTTCGAGATGATCCTCCAGCAGATGGTGCTGCGCGACCAGTACCTCAAGGACCCCGCCAACGCCGAGTTCCAGTTCGCGCTCACCGAGATCGCCGACGAGTGCCGCCACTCGATCATGTTCGCCCGCGCCTGCCAGAAGATGGGCGTCCCCGCCTACCGGCCCAACAAGGTGATCGCCCAGGCCGGGCGCGCCTTCAAGGCGCTCGCCAAGGGCGAACTCGCCTACGGGGGCATCCTGGTGGCCGAGGAGGTGCTGGACGTCATGCAGCGCGACTGGATGCGCGGCGAGAACGTCCTGGAGATCGTCCGCGGCACTTCCCGGATCCACGTGGTCGAGGAGTCCCGGCACATGAAGTTCGCCCGGCAGGAGATCCGCGAACGGATGCGCCACGCCGGCCCGGCCCGCCGCCGCACCTCGGCCACCGGCATCGCGATCGGCGCGTACGTCATCGTCAGCAGCATGGTCCACCCGGGCGTGTACAAGGCCGCCGGGCTGGACGTCGCGCGGGCGCTCGAGGAGGTGAAGGGCAACGAGCACCGCAAGGCGATGATGCGCAACAGCTCGCGGCACCTGATGGCCTTCCTCGCCGAGGCCGGGCTGCTCACCAGCCGCTCGGCGGCCGTCTACCGCCGCGTGCACATGCTCTGACGGCGCACCGGCTGCGCATCGGCTACGTATCAGCTACAGCGAGGACCCCACTCCGGCCATGGCCTACGCGATCACCCGTACCTGCTGCAACGACGCCTCGTGCGTGTCCGTCTGCCCGGTCAACTGCATCCATCCGACCCCGGAGGAACCGGAGTTCGGCCGCACCGACATGCTGTACATCGACCCGCGGGCGTGCATCGACTGCGGCGCCTGCGCGGACGCCTGCCCGGTCGACGCGGTGTTCCCGGTCGACCGGCTGCGCGGGCCGGACGTGGTCTTCGGCGGCCTCAACCGGGACTGGTTCCGCGACCACCCCAACGACCACGCCTGGGGCGCGCCCAGCTTCCCGCGCAGCCTGCCCGGCGAGCTCGGCACGCTGCGGATCGCGGTGGTCGGCACCGGCCCCTCCGCCGGCTACACCGCGCAGGAACTGCTGCGCTGCACCGGCGCCGAGCTCACCATGATCGACCGGCTGCCGGTCACCGGCGGCCTGCTGCGGCACGGCGTCGCCCCCGACCACCAGTCCACCAAGCGGATCGCCGAGAGCTTCGCGAGCGTCTTCCACGACCCGCGGCTGCGGATGCACCTCAACCTGGAGATCGGCACCGACGTCACCCACGAGGAGCTGGCCGCCCACCACCACGCGGTGGTGTACGCGGTCGGCGCGGCCGCCGACCGACGGCTCGGCGTGCCCGGCGAGGACCTGCCGGGCAGCCTGCCCGCGACCTCCTTCGTCCGCTGGTACAACGCCGACCCGACGGTGCCGGCCGACACCGTGGAGCTGTCCGCCGAGCGGGTGGTGGTGGTCGGCAACGGCAACGTCGCGGTGGACATCGCCCGCATCCTGCTCACCGACCCCGACCGGCTCGCCACCACCGACATCGCCGACCACGCCCTGGCCGCGCTGCGCCGCAGCAGGGTCCGGGAGGTCGTGCTGCTGGCCCGGCGCGGGCCCGAGCAGGCGGCCTGGACCAGGCCGGAGTTCCTGGCGCTGGGCCGGCTGCCGGGCGTCGAGCTGGTGGTCGAGGACCACCCGGAGGTGCGGGCGGCGATCGAGTCGGCCGCGCCGGACTCGCGGGCCGGGCTGCTCGCCGGCCTGCCGCTGGTGCCGTACGACGGGGCCGCCGAGCCCGGGCCGGGGCGGCGGATCGTGCTGCGCTTCCGGTCGGCACCGGTCGAACTGACCGAGGAGGGCGGCCGGGTCTCGGGGCTGACCGTCGAGCGGACCACGCTGACGGCGGACGGCGAGCCGGTCGCGGCCACCGGGGAACGGGACACCCTGCGGGCCGGGCTGGTGGTGCGCTCGATCGGGCACCGGGGCGTGCCGCTGCCGGGGCTGCCGTTCGACGAGCGGACCGGGACGGTCGCCCAGCGCGGTGGCCGGGTCGTCGACCCGTCCACCGGACGGGCGCTGCCGGGCGCGTACGTGGTGGGCTGGGCCAAGCGCGGGCCGTCCGGCGGGATCGGCGCCAACCGGGCCTGCGCCCGGGAGACGGTGGACGCGCTGCTGGACGACGCGCTGGCCCGGGCGCTGCCGGTGCCGTCGGCGGGGCGGGCGGAGTTCGAGCGGCTGGTTCGGCGGCGCCGGCCGGACGCGGTGGGGCTGAAGGAGTTGCGCGCGGTGGACCGGGCGGAGCGCGAGCGGGGCGCGGCGCAGGGGCGGCCGCGGGTGAAGCTGGCGACGGTGGCCGAGCTGCTGGCGGCGGGCCGGCGGCGCTGAAGCGTGGCACCTCGGCGCTGAAGCGTGGCGCCTAGGCGCTGAGGCGCGTACGGGCGGCCCGCGCGGGGTGGACGCGCGGGCCGCCCGGTTGACGAGGCCGTGACCCGGTGCGGGTGGGGCGCGTTGGGTGGATGTGAGTAGTTTTGGGGTGGCGTCGGCCGCGTGGCGTTGGCCAGCCGAAGAAACGATCCTGCACGGGGCGGGGCATCCTCCGGAACCCGACCCGGAGGTGCCCATCTATGCCGAACTGGCCCGCCTGTGGCAGTCGGAGGGACGCTCGGTGCCCGGGCTGCCCGATCCGGTCTGGGAGTCGCTGGCCGCCTCGGTGGCCTCGGAGGCCCAAGCACCCCCGGGCTCGACGGACGCCGGGATCACCTCGACGGCTTGACGGCGGTGTGAACGTACCAGGCGACGTACTCGCGCACGTCGTACATCTCCACCGTGGAGCGGAGGTTGAGCCACCGCGCCGGATCGCCGAAGCGGCGCAGCACCTCCCAGGGCAGCCGGAAGTACGCGTGCACCGCCTCCGTGGTGGGCGTGTAGTACGGCGTCGCGTCCAGCGCCTCCTCGACCTCGAAGCCGGCGCCGGTGAGCAGCTGCGACAGGTTGCCGGCGTGGTAGAACCGGGCGCCGGTCATGGCCATCGCGTCCAGGTACGGTTCGAGCAACGCCCGGGCGGATGGCGGCAGTTCCTCCACCGGTCCGGTGCTCATCGGGCCGAGCAGCACCAGCCGCCCGCCCGGACGCAGCACCCGGTGGAACTCGGCCAGCGCGCGGGCCGGGTGATAGGAGTGGACCAGCGTCTCCATCGAGTAGGCGCCGTCGAACTCGTCGTCCGGAAAGGGGAGTTCGTGATAGTCGCCCCAGCTGAAGACGGTCCGGTCGGCCAGCGCGGCGCGGGCGCTCAGCCGGCAGGCCTCGGCGAGGTGGAAGTCCAGCACATCGACCCCGGTGACCAGCAGCCCGAACCGGGTCGCCATCGCCCGGGCCACCACCCCGGCCCCGCAGCCCGCGTCCAGCACCCGGGACCCGGTGGGCAGCGCCAGCTTCTGGCCGAGCACGTCCTCCAACCGGCGCTGCGCCCGCCACAGTCGCCACTTCGACTGCCCGGGCTCGGTCCATCCCCAGTGCCGGGCGTTGCGCGCCACCCGGGTGTAGAACCACCGGCTGCCGGTGCGTCCGTACACCCGGCGAAGCGCGGCGAGGTCGAGTTCCTGAGCGGCCATGCGGACACGCTAGCCGCGGGCCGGCGGCCACTCCCGGCGGCGCCACGGGGCTGCGCCGCCGTGAGGGATGGTGGGCTCGTCGGACCAGGTGATCAGCCGACCAGGGGGTCCCGGCGCCCGGCGGACACCGACTGCTCTGCTCCCCTTCCGGGCCCGCGCCCTGCTCGGCCACCGCCCGATCGAGCCGGACCTGCCGGACCTGCCGCCGGACCTGCCGGAACGCCTCGCGGACCTGATGCCGGACGGACGGACTGCGCGGGCGGGCGGTAATCACACCCCGGAACGTGAAGTGCCGGCAACCTCCTTGGGGTCACCGGCACTTGCGGTTGCCGCTACCGGCTCAGGCCGCGCCCGCCGCGCCGCGGAGGACGGCCTGGCCGTCGCGGTCGCGCAGGGTCAGGGCGGCCGGGAGCACCGCCGCCGTCAGGGCGATCACCGCGCAGGCGGCGGCGAGGGCGGCCATGACCGTCCAGGGGATGACCGCGGGGGTCGGCCCGACCAGGTTGGTCAGGGCGGCCCAGGAGCCGCCCACGCTGATCGCGGTGCCGAGGACGCCCAGCAGGGTGCCGGCCGCGACGCACATCAGGGTTTCGAGGGCGACGGTGCGCAGCACCTGGCCCTTGGTGGCGCCGGCGAGGCGCAGCAGGGAGAGCTCCTGCCGGCGGTCGGTGACCGTCATCACCAGGGAGTTGGCCAGGGTGATGGCGGCGTAGCAGATCGCCAGGCCGAGGATCATCAGCAGGGCGTTCCAGGAATCCCGCTCGGTGCTGTCGGTGGCGGCGGACCAGACCTCCTCGGGGGTGGTGAGCCGGGCGCCCAGCCCGTCCACGGCCGTCCGCAGCGCGGCGGTGGCCTGCGCGCGGTCGGTGCCGGGCAGCAGCCGCAGGTCGATCCGGCCGGCCAGGGCCGGGCCGCCGACACCGCCGGTGACGGCGTTCGGGCCGGTCACCCAGGCCTGGACGGCTTCGGCACCGGTGCCGAGCAGGGCGGCGACCCGCAGGTCCCGCGGGGTGCCGTCGGCCAGCCGGACGGACACCCGCCCGCCGACCGCGGGCGAGCCGGGCCAGGTGCGGCTGAGCACGATCGAGTCGGGGCCGAGGTCGGCGAGCGAGCCGGCGACGACCGGGAGCCGGTCGACCTCGGCCAGCGCCGTGGGGTCCGCCGTCGCGGCGCGGAAGGCCACCAGGGCCTGGCCGTCGGCCACGGGCGCCATGACGGAGGTCGGGGTGATCAGCAGCGACTGCACTCCCGGGACCGAGCGGACCCGCTCCACCACGGCCCGGCTCAGACCGGGGGTGCCGGCCGGGGTGACGACCAGGTCGGCGGCGGAGAGTTGGTGGCGGACCTCGGTGACCTGCGAGCGGTTGATGGTGTCGATGCTGCCGAGCAGGCACCCGGCGAAGGCGATGATCAGCACCACCGGGGTGGTGGTCGCGGCGGTGCGCCGGAAGGCGCTCAGCGAGCTCTGCCGGGCGGTGGCCCAGACGATGCCGCCGCCGTCCTCGGCGGCGCGGCCGCGCAGTCGGGCCACCAGCCCGGGCAGCACCGTCAGCAGCCGGATCGCCGGTCCGGCCAGTACGGCGGCCAGCAGCACGCAGCCGGCGACGATCGCCAGCAGCAGGGAGAGCGAGTCGGCGACGTCGGCCGCCGTGTCCGGCCAGCTGCTCGCCGTCAGCACGAGGGCCGCGATGCCGCCACCCAGCACCAGCAGGCCGCTCACCCAGCGGAACGCCAGCGCGAGGCGCGAGGTCCGCTCGGCGTCCGCCTCCGCGAGTGCCTCGCCGGGGCTGATCAGCCCGGCCTTCACCGAGGAGAACACCACGCCGGTGATCGCGGTCAGCAGCCCGATCGAGCCCGCGACGAGCAGCCCCCACCAGGTGACCGGGACGGTGAACTCGGCCGGCACCAGGTCGTGGTCGACCAGCCAGCGGCCGGCCGGCGCCGCCCCGGCCGCGCCGAGCGCGCACCCGGCGGCGGAGGCCAGCACGCCGACCACCAGGGCCTCCCGGTTGACCAGGGTGCGCAGCTGCCGGCGGGTGGCGCCGATCAGCCGCAGCAGGGCGAGTTCGCGGCGGCGCTGGGCGATCGACAGCGCGAAGGTGCCGCCCACCACGAACACGGCGGTGCCGGCGGAGACCGCGGCGGACAGGCCGAGCGGGGTCTGCACGTTCTCCAGCCGGCTGCCGACCTCGGCGTGGTGAGGGTCGGCCTGGCCGCGCTCGGTGCCGGTGAGCACCCGGGCGACGTTCGCGCCGCCGGCCGAGTCCACGGCCCGGCGCACCGCGTCGGCGGGGCCGAAGGCGGCCAGCACACCGACGGCGGGGCAGTACCGGGCGGCCTGGGCGTCGGTGAAGAAGACGGCGTGCTCGAACGCCTCGGCCTCGGTGACGCCGGAGACCGTCGCGCTGTGCACGCCGTCGGCGGTGACGTACCGGACGCGCTGTCCGACCTGCTCCGGGCGGCCGCCGCCGATGACCACCTGGTCGTCGGCGGCGGGGGCGGCGCCGGCGGTGAGCCGGTAGCCGCCCAGGGCCGCGCTGGACCAGGCGCGTGCGACCTGGTCGCTCGGGCCGTCCGGGAGCTGGGCGTAGCAGGTGTGGTCCTCGACCGTGCGGCCGGTCGCGGCCACGGCGGCGATCAGCCCGGCGGGCAGACCGGGCTGGGCGGGGACCGGGGTCGGCTGGACGTCCCCGTTCGCGGGCTTGAAGTCCACGTTCAGGTCGGCGGTCACCAGGACCGGGGCCTCGGAGAAGCGCTGGCGACCCTGGTCGGGGACGTCGACGGTGGCGGCGATGACCAGGATGGACGTGGCCATCAGGGCGACGCCGCAGGCCAGCGCGACGAAGCTGCCGACGAACGAGGCCCAGCGGAGCCGGACGGAGGCGAGAGCGAGGGTCAGCACGCCACGGTCTCCGACGCGTGAGCCTTCGCCGAGTGGGCTTCCAGCGCGGTCATCCGGGCGGCGACCTGCTCGGCGGTGGGCCGCTCCAGCGAGCCGGCCAGCCGGCCGTCCCGGAGGAAGAGCACCTGGTCGGCGTAGGAGGCGGCGAAGGGGTCGTGGGTGACCATGACCACGGCCCGGCCGGGGTCGTCGGCCATCCCGCGCAGCAGGGCGAGGACCTCGCGGCCGCTCCTGGTGTCCAGCGCACCGGTCGGTTCGTCGGCCAGTAGCACCGCCGGGCGGGTGATCAGCGCCCGGGCGATGGCGACCCGCTGCTGCTGACCGCCGGAGAGCTCGCCCGGCCGGTGCCCGGCCCGGTCGGCGAGGCCGACGGCGGCCAGCGCGGCGGTCACCTCGGCCGGCGCGGGGCGGCGGCCGGACAGCTTGGCCGGGAGCGCCACGTTCTGGGCCGCGGTCAGCGCGGGCAGCAGGTTGAAGGACTGGAAGACGAAGCCGATCCGCTCCCGGCGCAGGACGGTCAGCTCCTTGTCGCGCAGCCCGCCGAGGACGGTGCCGTCGACCCGCACCTCGCCGCCGTCGATCGCCTCCAGCCCGGCGGCCGACCGCAGCAGGGTCGACTTGCCGGAGCCGGAGGGGCCCATGACGGCGGTGAAGGTGCCGAAGGGGAACCCGACGCTCACGTCGTCCAGGCCGACGACGGGTTCGGGCCCGCGCCGGTAGGTCCGGCGGACGGAGCGGAGTTCAACGGCGAAGTGCGCGGCGTTCATGATCATATTTCATCGCGCCGGATCGGGGCGGCTCAATGACCATGGGTTCAGTTCCGGGGGTGTAGCCAGCTACACCCCCTCACTCCCGCCTCCGCCAGGTGCGCTTCAGCTCCGCCCAGCGCTCCGCCTGCTCCGGCGTCAGCGTGCCCCGCAGCTCCGCGAGCTTCAGCAGCTGGGCCTCGGCGTCGGCGCCGAGCGGCTGGGCCTCGGCGCGGTAGTGGTCGGCGAGCAGGGCGTCCAGTTCGGGGCGGGTGAGCGCGGGGTCGAGGCGCTGGGCGAGCTTGGCCATGTTGCGGTAGGAGCCCTGGAGCAGGAACGGCGGTTCGGTGCGGGCGCGGTCGTCCTGGGCGGCGGAGGCGAGGTAGGCCCGGTTGACGGCCAGGACGGTGGAGCGCAGGTGGAGCAGCCCGGCCAGGACGGCGGTCATCCGCTCCACCTCGGCGGCCGGCCAGGCGCCGGACAGGGTGCCGCCGGGGGTGCCCGCGGCCCGGGCGAGCAGGGTGTCCAGGTCGGCGCGCTCGGCGGTGACGAGCGGGGCCAGGTGGGGGTTGGCGGGCAGCGCGTTCTCGACGAAGCTGAGCGCGAAGAGGTCCTCGCGCCCGGCGACGGCGTCGCCCAGGTTCCAGACGTCGGCCCGGTTGGCGAGCATGTCGGGCAGCCGGAACAGCCGGCCGGACTCGGTGTACGGGTTGGCGGCCATCACCACGGCGAAGCGCTTGCCGCGCAGGTCCCACTCGCGGGCCTCGCCGTCCCAGACGCCGTCGATCCGGCGCTGGGCGTCGCACAGCGGGATGAAGCGCTGCAGGAACTCGGGTGAGGTGTGCTGCACGTCGTCCAGGTGGAGCAGCACGTTGTCGCCCGCGTGCAGGGCGAAGTTGAGCTTCTCCAGCTCGCGGCGGGCGGTGGCGTCGGGGGCCTCGGCCGGGTCCAGCGAGGTCACCCGGTGGCCGAGCGCCGGGCCGCTGACCGGGACCAGCAGCAGGCCGAGCCGCTCGGCGAGGTACTCGACCAGGGTGGTCTTGCCGTAGCCGGGCGGGGAGACGAGCAGCAGCAGGCCGCTGCGGTCCACCGGCCCACCGGAGTCGACGGTGCCGAGCTGCTTGGCGAGGTTGTCACCGACCAGCGGGAGGTGCACCTGGTCGATCAGCCGGTTGCGGACGAAGCCGTTGAGCGGCGCGGGGCGGTACTGGTCGAGCCGCAGCCGGGCGTGCTCGGCGGCCAGCAGGTCGCCGCGCAACCGCTGGTAGGCGCGGTAGCCGGGGACTTCGACGGCCTCGAACTCGCGGACCCGGCCGAGTAGTTCGTCCAGCCGTAGGTCCAGCGCGCCACCGGAGAGCCGCGGATGATCGCCGAGCAGCCCGGTCAGCCGGGTGCCGACGGCGCCCTCGGCGGGGCGCCGCGGCAGCGACGGGCAGAGCAGGACGGCGGCGGCCTCGGCGAGGTCGCCGGGGTCGGCGCCCGGAGCGGCCGACTCCAGCCAGGCCGCAACCAGTTGGCGCCGTACGGGGAGCAGCGAGGGCTCCTCGGGAAGCGCGGCCAGGGCCTCCGTCAGCCCGGCTGACTCGGGTGCGGCGTGGAACTTCTCCAGCAGCGCGGCCGCGCCCGTCGAGTGGGCGAAGGCCGGTGCGGCGGCCGCGAGTTCGGCCACCAGGTAGTCCCCGGCGCCCGCCGCGTCCGGCACGAACCCGGCGACGGCGTCCGACAGTTCGGCGGCCAATGCGGCCAATGCGGACAGCGCCGGCACCGGCCCGTACGCCTGACGGGCGAGGCCGAGCGAGCGGGCCCGGGTGTGCCAGACCAGCCGCTGCCGCTCGTCCGTACCGTGCGCCCAGTACAGCTGGGCCGCCGCCCGGGCGGCCGCCGGGTGGCGCAACAGGCCGGCCTCGGCGTCGAGTCGGAGCAGGGCGCGGAGCACCAGGGCGGCGTCGTGGTCGTGCACCCCGCGCTGGTAGCCCTCGTCCGGGCGCCGTTCGGCGGCCCGGCGGACGTACTCCAGCAGGTCGGTCTCATCGGCGAGCGCCTCCGGCGAGGCGGCCAGCAGCAGGCTCGCGGCCAGGTACTCGGCGCGGTAGAGCGCGGGCGTCTCGGAGGGCAGCGGCCGGTTCCAGTACCGCTCGGTGGCGGCGAAGGCCGGGTCGGTGACGGGGGAGCGGTAGTCGGTGCCGGTGAGGGTGAAGGCGGGGCGGCCGTGCCAGGGCAGCAGGGTGAGTTCGGGGCGCTGGGTGGTGACCGCGAACAGGTGGCGGCCCAGCCGCAGGGTGCCGGGGCCGTCCCCGGCGAGTTCGGCGCGGTCGCGCAGCGCGCGGTGGGCGCGGCCGCGGGCGGCGCGCAGCCGGCCGGCCAGCTCCTCGGCCCGGACCCGGTCGCCGAGCTCGGTCAACTGCCGGGCCAGATCGCGGAGTTTGACGGCCGTCGGGTCGGCGGCCAGCGCGGCGTCGATCTCGGCGACGGTGTCGAGGGCGGCGAGGCGCCGGTGCAGGGTGTCGAGGACGCGCTCGGCGGAGCCGGCCAGCCGGTCGGCCCGGCGGGCCCGTTCCTCCAGCAGGTGCTGGCGGCGGGCGGTGAGGGCGTCGTGGAGCTCGGTGCGCCGGTCGGCGAGCTGTTCGCCCAGGGCCGGGTCGGCGTCGGCGAAGCGGGTCTCCAGCTGCTCGACCCGCAGCAGCAGCCGGCCGAGCTGGTCGTCGCAGGCCTCCGGGGTGTCGGCGGCGGCGAGGGCGGCGGTGACGGCCTGGGCGAGCAGCGCGGTCTCGGCGGCGAACTCGGCGGCGGCCTCGCGGGTGCGCAGCTCGCGGCGGCGGACGGTCAGCGTGCTGCGGGCCCGGTTGAGCAGCCCGAGCACGTCGGCGAGCCGGTCCAGGATCGCGGTGCGGGTGGTGGCGTCGGCCAGGTCGAGGGTGCCGACCAGCTCCGAGACGGTCTGCAGGGCCTCGCTCTGCTCGCTCAGTCGCGCCGACAGCGGCTCCGCCTCGGCGGCCGTGGCGATGGCCGCGCACTGCTCGGCCAGTTCGCCCGCCCGGCGCCGGTGCGGCTCGAAGGCGGCGGGTTCGGCGAGCTGGACCACCGCCCGGCCGGCGGCCTCGGCCAACCCTTCGGCGAGGTGCTCGGCGAGCGCGTCGATCCGCTCCCGGTCCACCCGCGGCAGGTCGCGCAGCGCCTCGACCCGGCCCTGGGCGCGGCGCAGCCCGGCCAGCCGGTCGACCCACTCGGCGGCGTCCGCGAGGGTCTCGCCGCGCGCGGTGCGCAGCAGGCCCTCGACGTGCTCGGCGGTCTCCTCGGTGCGGGCCGCGGCGTGCGCGGTGAGCTGGGCGATCGCCTCGTACTCGGCGATCACCTGCCGGGCGGTGTCGCGGATCTCGGTGAGCGGCGCGGCCAGGTCGCCGAGGCCGTCCTGGCCGAGCCAGTGGTGCCGGTCGGCGGTGCGGGTGCAGGCGGCGAGCACGGCCCGGTGCCCGGCCGGGGTGTCGGCGCCGGCCGCCGCCAGCCGGGCCAGGGCCAGGCAGTCGGCCAGCCCGCGGACCAGGTCGGCGTTGCCGACCCGGGCCAACGGGCCGGTGCCGGACGGCTGTTGGGCGGCATGACGCTCACTGGTGAACGGGCTCTGCCACAGCTGGACGGGATGCAGCCGGGTGGGGCCGTCCTCGGCCGGGCGCAGAGCGATGAGGGTGCCGTCCTCGAGCAGCGCGTAGCCCTGGCAGGCGAGCGGGGCGGCGGGCTCCTGGCGGACGGAGTTGTACGGCTGGAGCAGCGTGTGCCCGTCGGAGGGGGAGCGGAACTCGTACAGCACGTCCTCGCCGTTGGGGGAGAGCAGGGTGCGCTCGTACACCAGGCCGTCCACCGGCTGGTCGAAGACGCGCACGGTGCCGTCGGCGAGGTGGCAGCCGCCGGGGAAGGCCACGCCCTGGTCGGCGGGCAGCCGCAGGCAGGCCTGGCCGAGCGCGTCGATCCGGGTGACCCGCCCGGTGGGCAGGTGGACCACCAGGTGCCGGACGGTCTCCTCCTGGTACGGGCGCACCCGCACCAGCAGCAGGGTGCCCAGCCGGGCGTGGGCGGTCCGGGTGTCGGCGAGGGTCTGCAGGGCCTCGGCGAGCGGCTCGTGGTGCAGTTCGCGGCCGTCGGGGGTGGTGAGGGTGAGCCGGCCGCCGTCCACGCCGAGGTGGAGCTCGCCGGCGAGGTCGGCGCGCGGCGCGCTGCCGGGGGCGGCGGGCAGCTGGTCGTCCCGGGTGAGCGCCGTCCAGTCGAGCTGCTGGCCCTCGGCGGGGGCGTGGTCGCGCTCGCCGCGCCCGTCCTGGTAGCTGACCCGGTCGTCGTCGAGGCGCCAGCGCAGCACCCGGACGTCGGCGGCGGCCGGGCCGGTGCGGAAGACGGCGAGCAGCCGGCCGCCGACCGGGCGCAGCCTTTCCAGCCGGGCGTCGCGGAAGTAGCGGCGCAGGTCGGCGAGGTCCTGGCGCAGCCGCGGGTCGTCCAGCAGGGTGCCCTCGGCGGGAGCGGGGGACAGGTCCGGGTGGTGCAGACCGAGGACGTCCGTGAAGTCACCGCCGCCGTCGGTGACTTCGGCGGGCCGGGTGCCGAGCAGCAGCAGCCCGCCGGCGGCGGTGAGGTCCTGCGGCAGGCAGGGCCGGGCGGTGGTGAGCCGGCCGGTGCCGGTGAGCCGCAGCTCCCCGCCGCCGAACTCCTCGACCCGGCGGGCGTTCAACGCCCGGGCGCGGTCGGCGAGTTCGGCGGCGGCCCGGGCGAGCCGGTCGCGCAGGACCTCGTAGCTGCCGGCGTCGAGCCGGGTGTCGTGGGCGTCCACGGTCAGGTTCCTCGGGTTCTCAGGGGGTGACTACTTGCTGCCGTTCGCCGAGGCCAGCGCCCCGATCGGCGTCTCCGCGATCCCCAACTTCTTGGCCGATTCCAGCAGTTGCCGCAGCTGGCCGGCCTGCTCGCCACCGCCGCCGATCAGCTTCAGCAGCAGCGCGGAGACCGTCAGGTTCTGCACGTCCGCGCTGGACACCGAGGACAGCACCCGGGTGAGGTCCTCGGTGAAGCTGGCCCGCCCGTCCAGCCACGGCCCGGCCAGCGCCTGGGCGGTCTGCGAGTGGCCGACGAAGGCGTCCACGCTCTTGCCGGCCGTCACCGACTGCACCAGCTTGTCGAAGAACACCGAGTCCCCGCCGACGATGTCGATCTTCGCCTTCTCCAGTCCGGTCGCGACCAGCGCGGCCTGCGCCTCGGCGATCTGCCGCTGCGCCTCCAGTCCGGCGAGGCGGACGTCCTTCTCGGCGGCCAGCCGCAGCCGGTACTCCTCGTGCCCGCGCGAGGCCTCGTCCAGCTTGGCCATCGCCGCGGCCTTCTCGGTCAGGCCCTCGGCCTCCGCCTTCAGCTTGGCGCCGACCTCCAGCGCGGCCGCCTTGGCCTTCTCGGTCTGCACGGCGGCCTCGGCGCGGCCGACCTTCTCCACCGCCGCGGCCTCCTGCTCGCGCACCTGCACCCGGGCCAGGCCCTCGGCGGCGGCCTCCGCCCGGACGCCCTCGGCCAGCTTGACCTTGGCGGCCGCGTCCAGCTCGGCGGCCTGCTGCCGGGCCTCGGCCAGCACCAGCGACTCGCGGGCCTTGTGCGAGGCGGCCTGCTCGGCGGCCTCGGCGGCCTTGATGTCCTTGACGAGCTTCTCCTGCGCCTGCGCCTCGGCCTGGATGACGACCGCCTTGCGCACCCGCTCGGCCTCCTCGGTGGCCCGCAGCGTCTTGACGGCCTCCTCCTGCTCGGCGACGGTGCGCTCGACCGCGACCCGCTCGCGGACCACGTCGGCGACCTCCCGGCGCCGGGACTCGACCTCCTTCTGCTTGGCCATCACGGCCAGCTCGGTCTCCCGCTCGCGGCCGACGACCTCCAGCAGGCGGTCCTTCTCGATCCGCTCGTTCTCCACCGCGATCACCCGCTCGCGGTTCTTCTGCGCCACCGCGACCTCGCGGGCCTGGTTCTCCCGCTGCACCCCGAGCAGCTCCTCGGTGCGCAGGAAGGCGGTCTGCGCGTTCAGCCGCTCCTCCTCCTGCACCCGGGCGATCACCGCGTCCTCCTTGGCCCGCAGGGTCTCGATCTCGCGGCGCTGGCGGATCTCGGCGTCGGCCTGGCGGCGTTCGAGCTCCAGGACGGTCTCCCGGGCGTCCACGTTCTGCCGGGTGATCTCCTTCTCCTCGTTGCGCTGGTACTCGTTGGTGCGCACGTGCTCGATCGCGGTCAGCTCGGTGATCTTGCGGATGCCCTGGGCGTCCAGGATGTTGTCGCCGTCCAGCTGGCTCATCGGGGTCTGCTCGAGGTGGTCGATGGCCGCGTCCTCGAGGGTGTAGCCGTTGAGGTCGGTGCCGATGACCGCGATGATCTGGTCCCGGAACTCGTGCCGGTGGGTGTAGAGGTCGGTGAAGTCCAGCTGCTTGCCGACGGTCTTGAGCGCCTCGGCGAACTTGGCGGCGAAGAAGTCCTGGATCGCCTGCGGGTCGCTGGCCCGGGCGGTGCCGATCGACTGCGCCACCTTGACGACGTCCTCGACGGTCTTGTTCACCCGGACGAAGAAGGAGATCCGGATGTCCGCCCGGATGTTGTCCCGGCAGATCAGACCGTCCCGGCCGGTCCGGTGGATCTCCACCGTCTTGGCGGTGATGTCCATCAGCTCGGCCTTGTGCAGGATCGGCAGGACGATCGCACCGGTGAAGGTGACGTCCACCTTCTTGGTCCGGGAGACGATCAGTGCCTTGCCCTGCTCGACCTTCTGGAACAGACGGCCCACGAAGAGCAGTACGGCGAGCAGGATGAGCAGCACGACGGCGACGAGTACGCCGAAACCCACGGCGATGGTGTCCATCACGGAGTCCTTTGACGAGATGGTGGTGCGAAGGTGTGTGAATTTTCAGAATTGACTGAATTGACTGGAGCGGCCGAAGTCACCGAAGTCACCGAAGTGATCAAAGTGGCCGAAGTCACCGAACTCGCCGAAGTGACCGAAGTGCCCGACTGAACGTCAGAGGCCTGGCGGCGACGGGTCGAACGGTGCGACCAGGAAGTGCTCGTGGTCCGCGTCGTAGTCGTAGATCAGCGCCGTGCGCCCGGCCGTCAGACCCGGCTCGGCGCCCGGCGTGCGGACCTGGACGGTCGCGGTGGAGCCGTCCTCGGCGGTCACCTCGGCCTGCCCGAAGTCGGCGGTCACCCGGCCGGTGCGGATCACGCAGACCCGGCCCACGAAGTCCCCCCGGGTGATCGGCCGGTCCTCCGGGAACAGCCGCCGCAGCGGCCGGACGAGCACCCGGGTGCCCGCCCAGGAGGCGACCAGCGCGACGGCGAACACACCACCGCGCGCCGGTGCCCCCGAGGTGAGGACGGTGCCGGCCAGGCTGACGAACCAGGCGAGCGCGACCAGCAGCGAAACCGCCACCGTCGCGGGCACCCCGCCCAGCCCCAGCGCGTCCAGCACGCCCCCGTGGTGGCCGCCGGGGTGCCCCCCGTGCCCGACGGACGTCCCGTGGCCCCCGTGCCCGACGGACGTCCCGTGGGCCACGCTCCCCCCGACACCGTGCCCCCCGGCACCGTGTCCGACGTGACCCACCGGGCCGACCTGCCCCCCGGCGTGCCCGGCACCCAGGTGGTGCCCGACGCCGTGCCCCCCGTGCAGGGCGTCGAACCCCAGGCCGCCGATCAGCATCAGCAGCCAGTACCCGACGACCACCACCAGCGCGAAGCTGAACAGCGCCGTCGGAAAGGCCAGCGCGGCCGCGAAGAAGTCCCCCGTCCCGGCCATGCTCCCCCGCCCTTCCCCCGGCACCGCACATCGGCGCCGGGGAGATCATGGCAGTGGGGGAGGCGTCCGCACATTGCCAGGATCCGGCAATCTTTACGGCCTTTTGACACCCTGGTACGAACGCTCCCCGTGACACTGCAACAGTCGGGCAACAGGACGGCCCCGGGCAGGTCATCCGGGGTTTGCCGGCCCCTTCGGGGAGCGCCCTACAGCGGCTGCTCCGGCCAGTTCAGCAGCCGCGCCCCCATCGCCGCCGTTTCCAGGGTGAAGCGCTGCAGCGCGTCCGCCGGGTCGTACCCCGTGAGCGCCTTGATCCGCTCCAGCCGGTAGCCGAGCGTGCGCACGCTCAGGCCCAGCCGGCGCGCCGCCTCCGCGTTCACGTACGCCGCCTCCGCCTGCACCGCGATGGTGTCCAGCAGCGGACGGGCGCCGCCGCGCGCCTCGGTCAGCGGGCCGAGCACACTGCGCACCAGGTCGGCGATCGCCGCCCGGTCACGCATCAGCACCGGGAAGACCAGCAGCTCCTCGGCCCGCAGCCGGCAGGCCGACAGGCCCAGCCGCTGGGCGTAGTCCAACGCGTCCAGCGCCTCGTCGTAGCTGCGCAGCACCCCGCTCGCGCCCGAGTGCCGACGGCCGGTCGCCACCCGCAGCACCGGGTGGTAACCGGGGCCGGGGCGCAGCGTCAGGTCGGCGAAGGCCTCCAGCACGGCCCGCTCGGAGTCCGGGGCGATGCACACCAGCCGGCCGTCCTTGCTGGCCAGCAGCACGTCCCGCTCGCCGAACCGCCCGGTCAGCTCCCGCTCCACCCGGTGCACCAGCGGATGGACGTCCGCGAACGCCTCGTCGCCGACCGCCACCGCCACCGTGTACGCGCCCGCCAGCCGCAGCCCGAACCGCTCCGCGCGCTCGGCGAGCAGGCCGAGGTCGCTGCGGCCGTGCAACAGGTCGTCGATGAACTCCCGCCTGGCCGCCTCCTCCTGACGGACCGCCAGGCGCTGGGACCGCTCGTGCCCCTCGCCGAGCGCGGCCAGCGCGGCGTCGGTGGCGGCCAGCACCGCGTCGCCCATCCGGCGCAGCTCGCCGACGCTGGCCGCGGCGGTCGTCCCGGGCAGGGTCTGCCAGGCCCGCCGGGCCGCGGCCAGGCAGTGCGAGACCACCTCGCGCAGCCCGTAACCGGCCTCGGCACACTGCTCGCCGAGGCGGCGCAGCCCCTCCAGCTCGTCCCGGCGCAGCAGGCGCCCGGTACGGGAGACGTCGGCGAGCAGGACGAGGTACGCCTCGGTCAGCTCGGTGGGTATGTCGCACTCGTTCGTCTCGGTCACCGTGTCCTGCCAACCGTTCCTAAAGACTGAGCGGGAGTGGGTCCTGTCTCCAGAGACCGTACTCAGCCGAACGCCCCGAACGGTCTTGGGCGTTCTGGTCCACCGCGTTCCGGCCGCGTCCGGCGCCGACGGACCGTGTCCGTGGTCCGGGTACGCGGGGGCGGTTTCCCTCGCCACTCATCAACACTCGAACGCGAGCTGCTCACCACCCCGGCGGCCCGCGCCAGGTCCAGAGTCCACCTGATCGACACCCGCACGGCGGGTGGACGGACGAAGGTGTCCATGCCCCGGCGGATCTGCACCACGGCCTGGAGCCGCCGGGCCAGTCGACTGTACAGAGGGGTGTTCCAGGGAGTACTGGAGGGGCTATCCGGGGGCTTCGTCGGCACGGGCTCGATCCAAGCCCGAAGGCGTCCCCGGGTCGCCGCGGCGGGCCGACGGGGGTGGGATGGAAGGGTGGCCCGTGGGCCGCGGCTTGCCCGGTACCCGGGTGAGGGGTTAGACGTCTAGGCGTTTGGACGTCTCCCTCTCTGCCGCGCGGCTCCACCGAAAGGCCCCTCGCATGTCCCTGGTCAACTTCCGCGACTCCGCCGTCCTCAGCGACCCCGAGGGCCTGCGGATCCGCCCCGGCGTGCTGTACCGCTCCGCCCAGCCGTACCCGGCCGCCGACGAGGAGATCGTCGCCCAGCTGCGCTCCTGCGACATCCGCACCGTCGTCGACCTGCGCGATCCCCGCGAGACCCGGCCCGCCGACTGGGCCGCCGCCGAGGCCGCCGGGATAGCCGTGGTCGCCGCCCCGGTGAACCCCGCCACCGACGCCCTCACCGCCCACATGGCGACCATGACCACCGCCGCCGACCTCGGCGAGTTCTACCTGCTGCTCGCCGAGTCCGCCCCCGAGGCCGTCGCCGTCGCCGTCGAGGCCACCATCCGCCCCGGCGCGGTCCTGCTGCACTGCGCCGCCGGCAAGGACCGCACCGGCCTGCTGACCGCCCTGCTGCTCGATCTGCTCGGCGTCCCCGCCGAGCGCATCGTCGCCGACTACGCCCGCACCGCCGACGCCCTCCCGCAGATCTTCGCCAACCTCGCCGAACGCCACCGCACCGCCCTCAACGACCAGGGCACTGCCAGCCGCGTCACCGACTCCGAGGGCCGCCACCTCACCATCCCCGCCCCGCTGCTCCAGGCCCCGGCCGAGGCGATGTCCGTCTTCCTCGACCGCATCCGCACCCGCCACGGCGGCGCCTCGTCCTTCCTCCCCGCCTGCGGCGTCCCGGCCGCCACCCTCGGCGCCTTCCGCGCCAAGGCCGCGGCCACCGCGGCCTGAGGCGCCGCGCCGGCCGCCAACTCCACGCCACCGGAGCCTCGTTGTCGGTGACAGGCGCTAGCGTGCCGGCCATGAGCTTCACCGCCCTCTGGGTCCTGCTGCCCCTGACCGCCGCCGACGTGGAGCGCTTCGCGCCGCTGGTGCACCCGGTGCTGGCCGAGCACGCCGGACAGCCCGGGATCAGGGACCTCCGCCGACGCTGGGAGGCCGGGGAACTCGGGGTGGCCGACTGGAACGCCTTCATGGAGCTCACCGGGGCCTGCCCGCTGGACGACCACCTCGACGTCTTCATGGACGTGTGCGACGCCTACGACCAGGGCGATCCGTACCTCGCCGCCTCCGCCCGCAAGGGCTACCCGATCGCCGGCCTGGCCCACGGTCTCGGCCCCGAGCGGTTCGCCGGCCTGCCGGGCTGGTTCGGGGACTTCCTGCTGACCCCGGCGGAGGCGAAGGCCGCCCTGCCCGCCGTCGAGGCGGTGTTCGACCTGGACGACGCCGAGCGGGAACGCGTACTGCGGCGGGCGCCCGAGGCGCTGACCGAGGGCTTCGGCGCACACGAGCCGGAAGCCCTGCTGGACGGCATGGTCCCGTTCTGGTGCTCCGTCGTCCGGGCCGGGAAGGGCCTGTTCGCCGCCCAGGTCACCCCGTGACCGGTCCCGCTGTCGGTGCCCGGGCCTACCCTGACGGGCCATGAGCTACTCCGGCATGTGGTTCCTCGTCCCCGCCCCCGCCGCCGCCGTCGAGCGGCACGGCCCGAGGCTGCGGGCGCTGCTCGACGAGCACGCCGCGGATCCGGGGAACGCCGCGCTGCGGCGGCGTTGGGAGCACGGCGGCGGGCTGAGTACGGACGAGCTGGAGTGGCTGGTGTCCGGCCCGCTCGGGACGGACCCGAACATGCTGTACGAGGCCTGGAACGACTGCGGCAAGGAGATCGGCCCGGCCGTCTGCGTCTCGGCCCGGAACCGCTACCCGGTGCTCGGCCTGGCCCACGCCCTCGGGCCCGAGCGGATGGCGGGCCTGCCCGGCTGGTTCGGGGACATGGTCCTCACCCCCGAGGAGGTGCGGGCGTCGCTGCCCGCCGTGGAGGCGGTGTTCGACCTGGACGAGGCCGCGCGGGCGGCGGCGAAGGAGCGGGCGTACGCGGTGCTGGGCGACTCGGACGACGTCCCAGGCCTGTTCGACGCCGTCGTCCCGTTCTGGCGCGCCGCCGTCGAGGCCGGGCGCGGTGTGATCGGCGCCCAGCTCATCCCGTGACCCCGACAATCCCGTTGCGCGGCCCCGCTCCAACCTGGAGGCTGCCCCGATGACCGCACTGCGCGAGATCCGCGCCGACCACGACGCCCGCACGATCGTGCTCTACCAGGCCTACCCGCCGGCCGTCGCCGACGCCGCCCTGGCGGCGGGCCGCTTCGTGTCGCCGTTCAGCTTCCACCGGATGACCTGGATCAAGCCCTCGTTCCGCTGGCTGATGCACCGCAGCAACTGGGCGCAGAAGCCGGGCCAGACCAGGGTGTTGGCGGTCCGGATCACCCGCGCGGGCTGGGGAGGAGGCACTGTCCCGCGCCGTCCTCACCACCGCCCACCCGGACGAGCTGGCCGGCGCCGAGGTCCACGTGCAGTGGGATCCGGAGCGGACGCTGCGCGGGGCGGCGCTGAACCAGTACAGCATCCAGGTGGGCATCGGCCGGTCGCTGATCCGCACCTTCGCGGAGGAGTGGGTCACCGAACTCACCGACCTCACGCCGCAGGTACAGCGGATCGCCGCGCTGGTCCGCGGTGGGCAGCCGGCGAAGGCGCAGCGGCTGTTGCCGCCCGAACGTCCTTACCAGTTGCCCGCCGAGACCGCGCAGCGCCTCGACATCCGGTGACCGTAGGGGACTTCAGACGTCCCGGCGCCGTACCACGATCATCGTCACCGCGATCGAGACGGCCGCCCACACCGCCACGGTGATCCACGAGTCGAGCACGCCCGGCGCCCACTTGCTGATCGTGGTCAAGGAGTCGGGGTTGTAGGTGAGCCGGGTGACGGGGGCCAGCGGCAGGTGGGAGCCGATCTCGTTCAGCCACCGGTAGCGGTCCCCGGTGAACATCAGCGGCAGAATGAAGAACAGCATCACCAGCGACACGATCGAGGCGGTGGCGTGTCGCAGCAGCGCGCCGAGCGCCATCCCGACCAGCGCGCTGACCGGCACGATCGCCGCGTAGCCGAGGACGGCCTGGAGGCTGACCCCTTCGGTGATGGAGAGCCCGACGTGCCGGGAGGCCAGCATGGCGTTGCAGGCGAAGAAGGACACCGTCGACACCACCGCACCCGCCAGCGCGGTGATCCCGCCGATCAGCAGCACCTTGGCGGCGATCACCCCGCGCCGGTCGGGCACGGCGGCGAAGGTGGCGCGGACCAGGCCGGTGGCGTACTCGCCGAACACGGTGATCGCCCCGAGGCTGCCGGCCGCGACGGCCATCAGGTCGCAGGCGATGAAGCTGAGGCTGTGGCGCAGCGCGTCGTACCGGTACGGCGGGAGGCCGGGGATCGGGGCCGGCGGATGGTCGATGTACGTCAGGTCGCTGTGCACCGCGTTCAGGTTGATCCCGATCGCGACCAGCGAGGCGAGCGCCAGCACCCAGTACGTCGACCGCAGCGAGCGCAGTTTGATCCACTCGGCGGCGAGCAGGTCGGTGAACCGGGGCGCCGGTTCCGTCAGGCGAACGGTCATGGTGCTCATCGGGCTTCTCCCGCCAGGTACTCGACGCTGTCTGCGGTCAGGGACATGAACGCTGACTCCAGGGACGACGTCCGGGTGGCCAGCTCGTGCAGCACCACGCCGTGCCGCAGGGCGAGTTCGCCGATCCGCTCGGCGGGCAGGCCGGTGACGACACCGAACTGTGGCTCCAACGTGACGACGTCGGCCCCCTCGGTGCGCAACGCCTCGACCAGGGAGCACAGTTCGGGTGCCCGGACGGCCACCGAGGTCTCCGCGTTGCGGGCCGAGAACTCGGCCAGGCTCTGGTCGGCGATCAGCCGGCCGCGGCCGATCACCACCAGCCGGTCGGCGGTGTGCTCCATCTCGGCCATCATGTGGCTGGAGACGAACACCGTCCGCCCCTCGTCCGCGAGCCGGCGGAACAGCCCGCGCACCCACAGCACGCCCTCCGGGTCCAGCCCGTTCAGCGGCTCGTCGAAGAGCAGCACCGGCGGGTCCCCGAGCAGGGCGCCGGCGATGCCGAGGCGCTGCTTCATGCCCAGCGAGAAGCCGCCGATCCGCCGCCCGGCGGCCTTGCCGAGCCCGACCTCGGCCAGCACCTCGTCGACCCGCCCGAGCGGGATCCGGTTGCTGCGGGCCAGCGCCGACAGGTGGGCCCGGGCGCTGCGCCCGCCGTGCACGTCGCTCGCGTCCAACAGGGCGCCGATGTGCCGCAGTCCGCGCGGCCGGCCCGCGAAGGGCACGCCGTCGACGGTGACGGTGCCCTCGGTGGGGGCGTTGAGGCCCAGGACCATCCGCAGCGTGGTGGACTTGCCCGCGCCGTTGGGGCCGAGGAAACCGGTGACGGCGCCCGGCCGGACGGTGAAGGTCAACTGGTCGACGGCCGTGGTGGCGCCGTACCGCTTGGTCAGTCGCTCGATCTCGATCACGGGGACAACGGTGCCGGTCGGGGCCGTGGTCGGACATCGGGCGGCGGGACACAACCGGGAGCGGCCGCCCCCGCCCCCGGGCTTACTCCCGCGGGCCAATGCGCCGCCGCACCGCCCGCCGCTACCATCGCGCCATGATCACCGAACCCCGCCCGCCCCTGCTCAGGCGCCTGCCCGCGGGCGTGTGGGTGGCGGCGTTCTGGACGAGCATCGTGGTGTTCCGGTTCTTCACCCGGGCCGAGGAACTGCGCCACCTCTTCGACTACCACGGCAACACCGAGGACATGCCCCTGGTGGTCACCGCCGTGGTCACCACCCTGGTGGCGTTCCTGCTGGTCCCGCTGCCGTTGGCGGCCGTCGCGGTGGCGCTGGCGGGTGGCGTCTACTCGCTCGGGATGTGGGAGGTCCCGGTGACGGCGCCGGTGCAGTTCCTGATCGCGGAAGCGGTGGTCGCCTACTGCGTGGTCACCCGGTCCCGCCCGGTGTCGGCGATCGCGACGGGGATGCCGCTGGCCCTGCTCGCCGGGCTGTACGTCTGGGGCGCCGTCAACGGCTACGTCGTGAACCCGTACGCCTACGGGGGCCTCGCCGCGACCGTCCTGATCGCCTGGCTGATCGGCAACACCGTCCGCCAGAGCCGCACCCACGCCGAGGCCCTGCGCGGCCGCGCCGCCGAGCAGGCCGTCACCGCCGAACGGCTGCGCATCGCCCGCGAGTTGCACGACATGGTGGCCCACAACATCGGCATCATCGCGATCCAGGCCGGCATGGGCAGCCGGGTCATGGACACCCAGCCCGCCGAGACCCGCAACGCGCTCGACGCCATCGAGGCCACCAGCCGGGAGACCCTGGCCGGTCTGCGCCGGATGCTGGGCGCGCTGCGGCGGGGCGAGGGGGAGTCCGCGCCGCTGGAAGTCGCGCCCGGGCTGGCCGAGTTGGACCGGCTGGTGGAGAAGACGGCGGGCGCCGGGGTGCGGGTCGCGCTCACCCGCGGCGGCGAAGCCCGGGCCCTGCCGCCCGAGGTGGACCTCGCCGCCTTCCGGATCGTCCAGGAGGCGGTCACCAACGTGGTCAAGCACTCCGGCACCCGCGACTGCCAGGTCACGGTCGAGTACGGCACGGAGCGACTCGCCGTCACCGTCGTCGATCTGGGCGCGGGCACGCCCACCCACACCCCCGGCACCGGCTACGGCCTGGCCGGCATGCGCGAGCGGGTCGCCCTGCTGCACGGCGAGTTCAGCGCCGGCCCGCGCCCCGGGGGCGGCTTCCGGGTCGCCGCGCGCTTGCCGATCCCCAAGGCGCCCGAAGCATCCGAAGACCCCGAATTGTCCGAAGTAGGCGAAACTTCCGAATCTTCCAAAAAAGCTGAAACTTCCGCAACACCCGCACCATCGGGAAGAACCGAAGAATCCGCCCTGGAGGTGGGACCGTGATCCGCGTCGTCCTGGTCGACGACCAGCCGCTCATCCGCACCGGCCTGCGCGTGCTCATCGCCGACGCCCCCGACCTGGAGGTGGTCGGCGAGGCCGGCAACGGCGCCGAGGCCGTCGAACTGGTCACCCGGCTGCGCCCCGACGTCGCCGTGATGGACATCCGGATGCCCGGCATGGACGGCATCGAGGCCACCCGCCGGATCCTCGCCGACCCCGAACTGCCCACCCACGTGCTCGTCCTCACCACCTTCGACGACGACGACTACGTGTACGGCGCGCTGCGCGCCGGGGCGAGCGGCTTCCTGGTCAAGGACCTCGCCCTGGAGACCATCCTGGACGGCGTCCGGGTGGTCGCCGCCGGCGACGCCCTGCTCGCCCCGGGCATCACCCGCCGCCTGATCGGCGAGTTCGCCGCCCGCCCGGACGCCTCCGCCCGGCCCCGGAAGTCCGCCGAGGGCATCACCGAGCGCGAGCGCGAGGTGCTCACCCTGGTCGGCCGCGGCCTGTCCAACACGGAGATCGCCGAGGAACTCACCATCAGCGTGGCCACCGCCAAGGCGCACGTCGCCCGACTGTTCACCAAGCTGGACGCCCGCGACCGGGTCCACCTGGTCATCCACGCCTACGAGTTCGGCCTCGTCGCGCCGTCCTAGCGCCGTCCCGGCGCCCTCGTCGCGCCGCCCTGGCGCCGTCCTGGAAAGGTGCCGCGGACAGCGCGAAGCGCCGGGGTGGGCCCGCACAAACCCACCCCGGCGCCTTCCCCCGCTCCGGATCCTCAGGGCACGAGACCCCTCAGCCCGCTCGGATCCACCGGATCAGACGATCCCCGAGCTGCCCCACGCTGCTCGGGGGCGCTGCTCAGGTCAGGGGACGATCGGGTGCGAGATCTCGCAGCCGCCCGCACCGCCGTTGTAGTCGTTCGCCCAGGTGCCCTGCATCGCGAACGAGCCGGTCGCGAAGGCCACGTTCTGCGCGCCGCCGACGCCGCCGGTGCCCTTCCAGGCGCACTTGTCGGCGTTCTCGTAGCCGGTCGAGTCGGTCCAGCCGCCGGCCGGGTTCTGGTCGGTGACGGTCTCCGAGTACTCGTGGCCGAACACCATGGTCACGCCGTCCAGCAGGCCCGCGGTGCCGCTGTTGACGTAGTTCTGGCCGCAGGAGGTGCCCATGTCGGTCACGTACGGGTCGTTGCTGAACGCCACGTCACCGTACGGCGAGGTGGCCGCGCCGCCGGTCAGCGTGGTGTCGCCGTTCCAGTCGTGCCAGGCGCAGAAGTTGCCGGTCGAGGTGTTGAAGCCGTCCGGGTGGGTGCCGGTCGGGGAGAGCACCACGTACTGCGCGTTGCGGTTGGCGGCCGCGGTGGTGTTGCCGAAGTGCCCGGCGGCCTTGATGGCCTCGTTGGCGATCTGGTTGCCGGTGGCCTGCCCCGGGGCGGCGGCGGAGTTGTCCACCCAGACGCCGGCCAGCGCGCCGCCGGTCGGGTAGCCGACGTGCGCGGCGGTCGACGGGCAGCTGGTGGCGCCCTTGGTGATGCCCTCGCAGTACTGGGTCATGACGCCGGACCAGGTCTCGTTGTTGGTGCCGAGGCCCTTGTACAGCTGCTGGGCGCGGACGGCCTCGCCCGACGGGTCACCGGAGAGGGTCGTGTAACCGTTGGCGTCGGTGCCCGCGGTGCCCCACTGGGAACCCCAGAAGATCACGTAGACCTTCGGCGCGCCGGTGGTGACGCCGATGCCGTCGACACCGCCGCCGAAGTGCAGGTTGGAGGTGCGCTGCGCCGACGCGGTCTTGCTCGCCTCCTTGGTGGGGACGACGCCGTGCCGGTACGGGCGGCTCTGGCCGGCGAACTCGCTGCCCGGCTGGTCGGCCTGGGCGGCCGGGGCGGCGGCGAAACCGGTGGCGGCCAGCGCCAGCGCGCTGAGCCCGGTCAGGGCCCGGACTCGTGCCCGGCGGGAGGTGGGGGACATGCCCATCGTGAGGGTTCCTCTCTACATGCCGACCGCACACCGGTAGGGCGCGGCGACACCGTGGGGGACAAATGGGGAGGAGCGACGACGGCGAACCGGTTGCCACCGACCGTTCGTCATGAACAGTCAGCGAAGCGGGGATGGGGGACCGGTTCACTGCCGACGGCGGGAAGCAAAGCACCGCCGTCGAAACCGGGTCAACGACGCCGATAGTAAGACCAACCCCAAGGACGGCCCCGAAAAACGTATCGAAAGCCAAAAGCCCCCAGCTGACAACACGTTGATGCGCGTAGCGACGGCGAATCTCAACAGTTGAAGGGGGCTTTTACACCGTATTGCCCTCCCCACGACCTGCACGAATCGCCCACCCCGGCCCCCTTCCCAGCCCCGGCCCGGTGCCCTACGGTGTCGGCACCTCGACCTCGGAGATCCGCATGATCCGGCCGTGCGAGTCCAGGACCACGTCGTAGGCGTTGCCGTAGCAGGCGTAGGGGTCGGCCGGGTCGCGTTCGGCGAGGCAGTCGTTGAGGTGGGTGACCAGTTCGTCCAGCTCGACGGGCTTGGCCGCCTCCTCGTGCGGGCGGTCGACCAGGGTGGCGGTGACACCGGCCGCGGCGAAGCCGTAGTGGACGGGGGTGCCGGTGGGCTCGTAGTGCGGCGGGGTGCAGGCGAAACGGGCTGGCTGGGCGGTGAGTTCGGCCGGGCCGGCGGCGACCACGATCAGCACCTGGTGGCCGGGGGTGACCACCGGAGCCGTGCACTCCGGGGCGGGGGTCTCGGCGGCCTCGGGGGCTTCGGGGGCGGCGACGGCACCGGCAGCGGCGTAGCTGCCGTCGTCGGCGAGGTCGTCATCGTCGTCCAGCGGGTCGTCCGCGCCGTCGTCGGCGAGGGCCGCGGCGGAGGAGGCGGCGGCCACCGTCGGGCGGGAGTCGGCGGGGGTGCAGCCGGTGAGACCGGCCAGGGCGGTCGCGGTCAGTGCGGCGGCGGCGAGGAGGATGCGGGGCACGGCCATGGCACAAGTCTCCCCGGGCGTCGGTGGTGGTCGGCACCCGGGTACACGACCGGCGCGCGCCGCACAGTTCCCGCCCTACCGAACGGGTCCCGTTCCCACCGAACGGTTCCCGCCCCCGGCCGAACGGTTCCCGCCCCCACCGGATGTGCGGATCCGGCGGGGCGGGAGGTCTCAAAGGCCCACGCGGGCTCGGATCGACACGGCCTCAGGCCGCGATCACCCGCCGCGCCTCGTACACCCCGCGCACCCGAGCCTGCGCCGCCGCGCCCGCGCCCAGGTGGTCGAGCCCCAGCAGCGCCGCCCCCAGCACCGGCGGCGCCACGACCACCCGAGGCTCGGCCAGCGGGGCGGCCCGTGCCAGCCGCGCCGTCAGGTTGTCGAGCAGCAGCGGTTGCCGGGAGGCGAGCACCCCGCCGCCGAGCACCACCGGGGCGGGCGAGTCCAGCAGTTCCAGCCGTCCGAGCGCCACCACGGCCAGCCGGACGATCTCGTCCGCCTGCCGGTCGATCAGTTCCAGGGCGACGACGTCCCCCTCGCCCGCGACCGCGAACAGCACCCGGACGATCTCGTGCAGCCGCGTGGTCGGCAGGTGCCCGAGGTGGACGGCCTCGGCGACGGCCCCGGCGCTGGGCAGGCCGAAGTGTTCGGCGATGGCCCGGGCCAGTGCGGTGGGCCCGCCCCGCCCGTCCTCGGCGCGTACGGCGTGCCACATGCTGTTGACGGCGAGCCCGGCGCCGCCTCCCCAGTCGCCGGTGAGCTCGCCGAGCGCCGGGAAGCGGGCGGTGCGCCCGTCCGGCAGCAGGCCGACGCAGTTGATCCCGGCGCCGCAGACCACCGCGACCCCGCGCGGGCCGTCGGTGCCGGCCCGCAGCAGGCCGAAGGTGTCGTTGACGACGGTGTTGCTGAGGCCCCACGGGTGCGATTCGAGGGCGGCGCGCAGCGCCTCCTCCTCGACCGGCAGGTCGGCGTTGGCCAGGCAGGCGCTGACGTGGCTGGTGAGCACGCCGCGGAAGCCGGGGTGGCCGGCCGCCGCGGCGGCCTGTTCGACCAGGGGGGCGAGGCCGGCCACGGCCGCGGCGCCGCCGATCTTCTGGGGTGCGAAGCCGCCGCCGCGGGCGGTGCCGAGGACGGTGCCGTCGGCGCCGATCAGGGCGACGTCGGTCTTGGAGTTGCCCGCGTCGATGGCGAGGACGCCGGGCAGGAGTGGTTCGGGCTGGTGGGTCATCGAGGTCCCCGCGGCTCGTACGTGGCCCGGCCGCGGAGCCCCGGCCGGGGTTGGTCGGTCTCCTCGCGGTGCCCGGCCCGCCGTCTCGAGCGGGCCGGGCACCCGGGCGCTCAGGCCCAGGCGAGGTGCTCGCGGTTGTGGGCGAGCAGCCGGTCCGTGAGCTGGTCGGCGAGTTCGATCTGGCCGACCAGCGGGTGGGCGAGCAGGGCGTCGAAGACCCGGTCGCGTCCGCCGTGCAGGGCGGCGTCGAGCGCGAGGTGCTCGTACGAGGTGACGGCGGCGATCAGTCCGGCGAACAGCGGCTCGACCGGCCGCTGCGGCAGCGGCCGCACCCCGGCGGCGTTCACCTCGGCCGGGACCTCGATGACGGCGTCGTCCGGCAGGAAGGGCAGCACCCCTTCGTTGCGGGTGTTGACCACCTGGACGGACGTCCCGCCGCCGGTCCCCAGCAGGGCCGAGATCAGCTGGACGGCGGCCTCCGAGTAGAAGGCCCCGCCGCGCTTGCCGAGCAGCTCGGGCTTGGTGTCCAGCGCGGGGTCGGCGTACAGCTCCAGCAACTGCCGTTCGATCTCGGCGACCTGCGCCGCGCGCGAGCCCTGGGCCTTGAGTTCCTCGACCACCGGGTCGTGCTGGTAGAAGTACCGCAGGTAGTACGAGGGCACCACACCGAGCCGCTGGACGAAGGCCTGCGGCAGGTGCAGGTCGTCGGCGATCTCCCTGCCGAAGTCCCGCAGCAGCGAGGGCAGCACCTCCCGCCCGTTCACCGAACCGGGGGAGTCCAGCAGGGTCACCCCGCGCTCCCAGGTGAGGTGGTTGAGCCCGACGTGGTCCAGCCGGACCAGCTCCGGGTCGACCCCCAGGTGGGCCGCGAACCTGCGCTGGAAGCCGATCGCGACGTTGCACAGCCCGACGGCCTTGTGGCCGGCGTTCCGCAGGGCCCGGGTGACGATGCCGACCGGGTTGGTGAAGTCGACGACCCAGGCGTCCGGGTTGGTCCGGCGGACCTGCTCGGCGATGTCCAGGACGACCGGCACCGTGCGCAGCGCCTTGGCGAGCCCGCCCGCGCCGGTGGTCTCCTGGCCGACGCAGCCGCACTCCAGCGGCCAGGTCTCGTCCTGGTTGCGCGCGGCCTGGCCGCCGACCCGCAGTTGGAGCAGTACGGCGTCGGCGTCCGCGACGCCCGCCGTCAGGTCGGTGGTCACCGACACCGCGGCGGGGTGCCCCTGCCGGGCGAAGATCCGCCGGGCGAGGCCGCCGATCAGCTCCAGCCGCTCGGCGGCCGGGTCGATCAGCACCAGTTCGCCGATCGACAGGGTGTCGCGCAGCCGCGCGAAGCCGTCGATCAGCTCCGGGGTGTACGTCGAACCACCGCCGACGATGGCCAACTTCAGTGCGGACGTCTTCGGCGCGGACGTCTTCAGTGCGGACATCAGCCCTTGACCCCTGTCAGTGTCACGCCTTCGATGAAGGCCTTCTGCGCGAAGAAGAAGAGGACGATCACCGGGGCCATCACCAGCAGGGTGGCGGCCATGGTGAGGTTCCAGTTGGTGTGGTGGGCGGCCTTGAACGACTCCAGGCCGTAACTGAGCGTCCAGGCCTCGTGGTTGTCGCTGGCGTAGATCTGCGGGCCGAAGTAGTCGTTCCAGCAGTAGAAGAACTGGAACAGGGCGACGGCGGCGATGGCCGGCTTGGCCATCGGCAGGACGACTCGCAGGAGGGTGCGCAGATCGCCGCAGCCGTCGGTCCGGGCGGCCTCGAGGTACTCCTTGGGGATGGTCAGCAGGAACTGGCGCAGCAGGAAGATCGAGAACGCGTCGCCGAAGGCCATCGGGGTGATCAGCGGCCAGAGTGAGCCGCCCAGGCCCATCTGCTTGGCCCAGAACAGGTACATCGGGATGACGGTGACCTGCGGCGGCAGCATCATCATCGCGATGACCGCCATCAGCGCCAGGTTGCGGCCGCGGAAGCGGAACTTGGCGAGCGCGTAGGCGACCGGCAGGCTGGAGAGGACGGTGAGCAGGGTGCCGGCGCCGGCGTACACCAGGGTGTTGCGCCACCAGGTGAGGAAGCCGGGGGTGTCCCAGACCTTGCCGTAGTTGCCCCAGTTCCAGGAGGCGGGCCAGTAGTCGGTGGTGAGCGCCTGCTGGTCGTTCATCACCGAGGTGAGGAAGACGAAGACGAAGGGCAGCAGGAAGAACAGCGCGGCGGCGATCGCCAGCGCGTGCACGGCCACCCAGTTGAGCAGCGCGCGGCGCCGGGCGGCCCGGGCGGCGGCGCTGCCGCCGGCGGTGCGGGCCGGCGGCTCGGTCAGTGTGGAGCTGGGAGTCATGACAGGGTCCTCATCCGTCCGCTGGTCGTCGCTCTGGTCGTGGCGCTAGTCGTCGCTCGCCATGAAGCCGGACCGGCGGCGGAGCAGGATCGAGGTGACGGCCATCGAGATGGCGAACAGCACCAGGGCGACGACGCAGGCGGCGCCGTAGTCGAAGCGCTGGAAGCCGAGGTTGTAGACCATCTGCGGCAGGGTCCAGGTGGAGCCCTGGGGATAGCCGGGCTCGAACTGCTGCCCGGAGTTGCCGGCGATGCCGCTGGCGACCTTCCCGGCGACGATCGCCTGGGTGTAGTACTGCATGGTCTGGATGACCCCGGTGACCACCGCGAACATGATGATCGGCGAGATGTTCGGCAGCGTGACGTACCGGAACCGCTGGAACGGGCCGGCGCCGTCGAGTTCGGCCGCCTCGTACTGCTCCTGGGGGACGTCCAGCAGCGAGGCCATGAAGATGACCATCAGGTCGCCGATGCCCCACATGGCGAGCAGGGTGAGCGCGGGCTTGGACCAGTCCGGGTCGGCGAACCAGCCGGGCTGCGGCAGCCCGAGTTCGCCGAGCAGGTGGTTGAGCGGGCCGGTGCCGGGGTTGAGCAGGAAGGCGAAGGCGACCGTGGCGGCCACCGGCGGGGCCAGGTAGGGCAGGTAGAAGACGGTGCGGAAGAAGCCGGCGCCGGTCTTGACCTTGGTGATGAGCAGCCCGATGCCGAGGCCGAAGGCGACCCGCAGGGTCACCATGACCAGCACCAGCCACAGGGTGTTGCGCAGGCCCTGCCAGAAGGTCGGCAGCTCGTCGAGGACGTAGTCCCAGTTCTTGAGGCCGTTGAAGGCCGGGGCGCCGAAGCCGTTGTACTGGGTGAGGGAGAAGTAGGCGGTGGAGACCAGCGGGTAGACGAAGAAGACGCTGACCCCGATCAGCCAGGGGGAGAGGAAGGCGAGGGTGCGGGCCGTCTCCCGGCGGCGCTTCCGGCGCAGCAGGTGCTGCGTGGCGGGCGCCGCCGGGGTGGTCGCCCCAGCGCCCTTGCGGGTGCCGAACGCGAGTGACATGGGGAGCTCCGTGGGCCGTTCCCGCTACTTCGCCTGGGCGATGTCGGTGTCGATCTGCTTGGCGGTGGCGGCGAGGCCCGCCTGGACGTCGGTCTGCTTGCCCGACTCGATGTCGTAGCCGAGGTTCTGCAGGGAGACGATGTAGCCGCCGCCGTTGACGCTGGCCGGGGTGGTGCCCGAGTTCGGGTTCTTGGCGACGTCCAGGAAGGTCTTGAAGCTGGGGTCGCTGACCAGCTTCGGCGAGCTGAGCGCGTCGAAGGTGCTGGGCACGTTGTGGATCGCGTTGGCGAAGTCGACCACGGCGTCGGTGTCGGTGGTCAGGAACTTGACGAACTCCCAGGCCGCGGCCTGCTTCTTGCTGGTGCTGGCGATGCCGACGATGGTGCCGGTCTGGTAGCCGCGGCCGTAGCTTGCGGCCTGGTCGTCCGGGACGGGGAACGGCGCGGTGGCCCAGTCGAAGTCGGGCTTGTTCTCGGCGAGTGAGGCGGTGCGCCACTCGCCGTCGATGGCCATCGCGACCTGGCCGGTCTGGAAGGGGTTCTTGGCGCTGAACTCCTCGCCGAAGGTGGCCCGGTACTTGTCCAGCTTGGCGTAGCCGCCGAGCTGGTCGACCAGGCCCTTCTGCCAGTTGAGCATCGCCGCGACCTTGGGGTCGGTGGCGAGGTTCGACTTGCCGTCGGCGCCGAAGTAGGTGGCGCCGTACTGGCCGAGGAAGTGCTCGGTGGTGGACTCGTAGCCGTGGTACAGCGGCATGAAGCCGAGCTGTTTGTACGAGTCGCCGTCGGCGATGGTCAACTTCTTGGCGTCGTCGGCGAACTCGCTGAAGGTCTTGGGCGGGTTCGCGATCCCGGCCGCGGCGAAGGCCTTCTTGTTGTAGTACAGCCCGTAGGCGTCGCCGAGCAGCGGCAGCGAGCACTGGTTGCCCTGGAACCGCGTGTAGTCGAGCATCGCGGCCGGGAAGGTCCTGGCCGGATCGATGCCGCTCTTCTGCAGCTGGGGCTTGAGGTCGACGAAGGCCTTGGTCGAGCAGAACATGCCGACGTTGTTGGTGGTGAAGGAGGACACCACGTCCGGCGCGTCGTCGCCGCCGGCCCGCAGGGCCTGGTTGACCTTGTCGTCCGCGACGTTGCCCACCGGCTTGACGTGGATGTTGGGGTGGGCCCTCTCGAAGGCGGCGATGGTGTCGTTGATCGCCTTCACCTCGCTGTCCTGGCTCCAGCCGTGCCAGAAGGTGATGGTGACGTCCTTGCCGCTGGCGGAGTCGTCGCTGCCGCCCGACTCGCTGGAACCGGTGCAGGCGGAGGCGAACAGGGCCAGGACTGCGCCGCCGGCGACGGCGGCGATCGTGCGGCGGCCTCTGCGGGAGGTGGTGGGGTGCACTTCGAGGTCCTCCTGGGGGTGCGCGGGCAGGCGTCATCGCCTCGTGGCCCGCGTAGGGGGTCGGGGAGCGGTGGGTGCAGGAGCGCGGGGAGTGGATCAGGAGTGGGTGGAGAAGACCGACTCGCGGGCGTCCGTGAGGGCACGCTGCAGGGCGCCGAGCAGGACGGGCGAGCCGGGCAGGGCACTGCTGCGGATCTCCGGACGGGCGAGGCAGATCCGGGCCAGTTCGTCCTCGACGAGCGCGCGCAGCCGCATTCCGCCGGCGCTCGGCACCGCGCCGGAGAGGACCACCAGCTGGGGGTCGACCACGGCGACGATCACGGACAGTCCGACGGCGAGCCGTCCGGCCAGTTCGGTGAGGAAGGCGTCACCGGCGCCCGGGGTCTCCAGGGCCTTGGCGATCGACTCCTCCGCGCTGGGCGCGCCGAGCCCGTGCTCGCGCGCCAGGGCCCGGACGGCGGGTGCGCCGACCTGGGCCTGGAAGCCGCCGAACTTGCGGCGGCGGGCGTCCCACTCGACCGGTGAGCCGGGCACCGGCATGTAGCCGACCTCGCCGGCGCCGCCGGTGAAGCCGCGGTGCAGCCGCCCGGCGAGCACGATCGCGGCGCCGACGCCGGCCCCGGCCCAGAGCAGGACGAAGTCCTCGAAGCCGGCCGCCGCGCCGGAGACCTGCTCGGCGACCGCGGCCAGGTTCACGTCGTTCTCGATCGACACCGGCGCGCCGATCGCCTCGGTCAGCTCCTCGACGAGTCTGGGCGAGTGCCAACCGGGCAGGTGGGAGGCGTAGTGCAGCTTGCCGGTCACCGGATCCGGCGCTCCGCCGACGCCGATCGCGACGGTGCGCAGGCTCCCCGCCGGCAGCCCGGCGACGCGGACCGTCTCGGCCACGGCGGCGGCCACCCCCGGCACGGTCTCCGCGGCCGGTACGCCCCTGGTGGACACGCTGTGCTCGGCCACCGTGCCGCCGGTGATGTCGGCGACGGCGACCCTGATCCCGCTGTTGGTGACGTCCACCCCGGCGACGTAGCCGGCCGCCGGATTCACCTGGTACAGCTGCGCGTTGGGCCCCGGCCCACCCTCGGTGGTACCCACCGGCACCACCAGCCCGGCCGCCTCCAGCCGCGCCAGCAGCTGGGAGGCGGTGGGCTTGGAGAGCCCGGTCAGCGCCCCGATCTGGGTACGGGACAGCGGCCCGTTCTCCAGCAACAGTTCGAGGGCGGCGCGGTCGTTGATGGCGCGCAACAGGCTGGGGGTGCCGGCGAGGGGAGCCTTGGCGGTGCTCTTGGTCATGCCCGGAATCCTCCCCTCCCGACCGATCGACGTGAACTGTTAGGAAACTTTCCAGTCGCTTGGTACAGGACCGTACGGTCCCCCTCGGCGGGGTGTCAATGCCCGCCGAACCGTCGGATGCCGAAGCGTTACCGGCAACCCGAGGCCCCGCCGGAGCGGGGGCGGCCCCTCCTCGAACAAGGGGGTGGCACATCAAAGACACCACGCCCACGACCAACCCATTGCCGCTTGACACCCAACGACATGGGGCGGGGGTGCCCATGGGGGCGCAGTGGCCGTGGGTGCCGGTGAGTTCGATGGCGAGGCCGAAGTCGGACAGGCGCACCTCGCCGTCGCGGCCGATG
>NZ_JBSFGK010000063.1:0-46000 GCF_053596495.1 Kitasatospora sp. NPDC001683 | reverse complement strand
GCGGCCACCTGGTGCAGGGCCATGTCGATGCCACCGGGCGGCTGTTGAGCCGCGAGCCCGGCGAGCGCGACGCGGACGGCAACCTGCGCTGGGAGCGGAAACCCGGAGGAACCCTCCATGCCCCAACCGTCCGAGCCGCCGGCCCCGGTCCTCGACCCGGCCGCCCGCGCGCTCGCCGACCAGGCGGCGGCCGGGCCCGACCCGCGCCGGCTTCCCCTGTCGGAGCTCCGCGCCCGGCTGGACCTGGCCCAGTCCGGCCCGGTCGACCGCCCCGACGCCCAGATCGAGGACCTGTCCGTGGCCGGGCCGGACGGCCCGGTCCGTGTCCGGCTGGTACGGCCGACCGTTCACGTCCCGTCGCCGCTGCCGGTGATCCTCTACCTGCACGGCGGCGGGTGGATCGCCGGCAGCGTGGTCAGCCACGACCGGCTGGTCCGGGAGCTGGCGGTGGGGGTGGGCGCGGCCGTGGTCTTCGTGGACTACGACCTCGCCCCCGAAGCCCCCTATCCCACCGCCCTGCGGCAGGCCCGCGCGGCGGCCCACTGGGTGGTCGACCACGGCCCCGGGCAGGGGCTGGACCCCGCCCGGATGGCCGTGGCCGGGGACAGCGCCGGCGGCAACCTGGCCGCCGCGCTGACCCTGCTGGCCAAGGAGCACGGCGAGTTCGCCTTCCGCCACCAGGTGCTCATCCACCCACCCCTCTCGGCGGACTGTGACACCGACTCCTACCGCCGCTTCGCCCGGGGCTACTTCCAGAGCGCCGATCACCTGCGCTGGCTGTGGCAGCAGTACGTACCCGATCCGGCGCGGCGGAGCGAGCCGACGGCCGCGCCACTGAACACCGAACTCCACCAACTCACCGGACTGCCACCGGCGTTGGTGATCACCGCCGAGGCCGACGCAGTTCGCGACGAGGCGGAGGCGTACGCCGCGAAGCTGCGCACGGCCGGCGTGCCGGTCACCTGCGTGCGCTACCAGGGCACGGTCCACGCCTTCGTCGTCCTCGACGCCCTGCGGGGGACCAGTGCCGCCCGCGCCGCGCTCGCCCAGATCGTCGCGACCCTGCGCGAGGCACTCCACCCACCACAGGAGATCCCGTGAACACTCCCCCGTCCGGGCCCACGATCACCGTGGGCAACATCGCCCTGTCCTTCCACCGCGCCACCGCGGCCGTCACCCGCCGGGTGCTGGAGGCCCACGGTCACCGGGTCGAGAGCATCGAGGCCCCGCACGAGCAGCTGTTCCGGCTCCAGGCCGAGGGCCGGGTCGACGTCCTGGTCTCCGCCTGGCTGCCCTCCAGCCACCACACCTACCTCGCGGCCTACCGCGACCAGGCGCACCTGCTCGCCCCGCACTACCAGCCGTACTGCGTGTGGGCGGTGCCGCCGTACGTCCCGGCCGAGGCGGTGCGCGAGGTCGCCGATCTCGCCCGGCCCGACGTCGCCGCCCGCGTGACGCGCGCCATCGACGGCATCAACCCGGGCGCCGGCATCAGCCGCTTCTCCGCCCGGATGGTCACCGCCTACGGCCTCGACCGCGCCGGATACACCTTCACCCCCGGCACCGAGGCCGGCTTCATCGCGCGGGTCGAACAGGGGATCGCCGACCGCGAGTGGTTCGTGATCCCGCTGTGGCGCCCCCAGTACCTCAACCGCCGCCACCACCTCCGCCCACTGGCCGAGCCCAAGGGCCTGCTCGGTACCGTCGACGCCGCCGCCCCGGTCATCCGCCGGGCGAGCCTCGGCCACATCCACCCCGAGGCACTGGCCCGCCTCGACGCCCTCCACCTGGGCAACGACGGTGTCGAGGAACTCGACGCCTGGATCAACACCGACGGCCTCACCCCGTTGCAGGCCGCCGACCGCTACCTCGCGGCCCACCCGTAGCCGCCCATCCACCGGAGACCTGCAGATGCACCCGCACACCGACACCATGCCCGCCGTCGCCTACCGCACCAGCCTGCCGATCGACGACCCCGCCAGCCTGGAGGACCTCGAACTGCCGCTCCCCCAGCCCGGCCCCCACGACCTGCTGGTCCGGGTGGAAGCCGTCGCCGTCAACCCTGTGGACCACAAGGTCCGGCAGAACGCCGACCCGGGCGGCGAGCCCCGGGTGCTCGGCTGGGACGCCGCGGGCACCGTGGTCGCCGTCGGCGAGCAGGTGACCCTGTTCCGCCCCGGCGACGACGTCTACTACGCCGGCGCACTCGACCGCCCCGGCACCAACTCCCGCTTTCACGCGGTCGACGAGCGGCTGACCGGCCCCAAGCCCGCCACCCTCTCCTTCACCGAGGCAGCCGCCCTGCCGCTCACCACGCTCACCGCCTGGGAGGGCCTGTTCGAACGACTGGGCCTGCGCCACGGCGACCTCGCACGGACCGGCACCCTGCTGGTCACCGCGGCGGCGGGCGGCGTCGGCGCAATCGTCACCCAACTCGCCCGCACCCTCACCGGCCTGACCGTGATCGGCACCGCCTCCCGGCCCGAGACCGTCGAGTTCGCCCGCCGGATGGGCGCCCACCACGTGATCGACCACCACCGGCCGCTGACCGACCAGTTGGCGTCCGTCGCACCCGGCGGCATCGACCACGTGTTCAGCACCGCCGGCACCGACCGCAACCTCGCCGCCTACGCCGAAGCACTCAACCCCTTCGGGCAGATCGTCGCCATCGACGACTTCGACACCCTGGCGATCGGCGCCCTGAAGGCCAAGAGCGTCTCGTTCCACTGGGAGTTCATGTACACCCGATCGATGTTCCGGACCCCCGACCAGGCCACCCAGCACCGCATCCTCGCCGAGCTCTCCCGGCTGGTCGACGCCGGGCTGATCACCACCACCGCCACCCGGGACCTCGGCCCGATCAACGCCGCCAACCTCCGCAAGGCCCACCGCCACCTGGAGTCCGGCCGCGCCATCGGCAAGACCACCCTGACCGGCTGGGCGATCGACGCGTAGCGCAGGCCCTAGGACGGCGTCGCGTCCTGCGCCGGGGCATCGACACCCCCACGGCGCAGCGTCTCGAGGGACGAGCCGCGTCGACGCCGTACGAGTTCCCGCAGCGTGCTGACGTTGCGGTAACCGACCCGGCCGGCGATCGCCTCGGCGCTGAGCGTGGTGGTGCGCAGCAGGAAGGTCGCCTCGTCCAGGCGGATGTCCTGGATGAACTCCAGGGGCGATCTGCCGAGCACGGTCTGCGCGGTGCGCTGCAGGGTACGCTGGCTCACGCCCAGCGTGCGGGCGGCCTCGGCCAGCGGGGGCGGATCGGCCAGGTGCGTCCTGGCCCACCGTTCGAAGGCCGCCATCAGCGGGTCCGCCTGGGCCAGTTGGGTGGGGAGAGCGAAGGCGGCCTGCGAGGGCCGGTCGCCGATCAGCAGGTACCGGGCGACCAGGTCGGCCAGGGCGGGGCTGTGCCGCTGCACCACCCACAGCGCGAGGTCGATGTGGGCGAAGGCCGCGCCCGCGGTGGTGACCGGCCCGTCCTGGACCAGCGTCCGCGAGTCCTCCAGCACCACGGCGGGGTAGCGGGCGCGGAAAGCCGGGCCCAGCCACCAACTGGTCGTGACGCGCCGCCGTTCGAGGGCGCCCGACTCGGCCAGGAAGAACGCTCCGCTGCACGCGGCGGCCAGCGGGGTGCCGGCGGTGGCGCAGGCCGCGGCGAGCTCGAGCAGCCACGCGTTGGCGGGCTCGCGGACCGCCGCGACCACTCGGTCGGGAGCCTGGAAGCCCACCGCCGGCATCAGCAACAGGTCCGTCCCGTGCGGGAGTTCCCCGACCGGAACGGTCGTCAGGCTCAGCCCGTTCCCGGTACGGACCTGCGGCCCCGCGCCGATCACCGTCACTGAGAACGGTGGCGCGCCACCGTCCCGCGTGCTCAGCGAGTTCGCCGTACCGAGCACGTCCATGATCGCCGAAAGCCCCGAGTCGAAGACGCCGTCGACAACCGCCATCCCTATCCGCATGACGCGAACGGTACTGGAAACGTCGTTTCCGCCGCTCGTGGCGGATCGATCACGACCCTAACGTCTTTCCCGGGCCGGAAGTCCGCTACCGGCCCCAGGCCGCGGAGCCACCCACGGCACCGCGGATTCACAACCCACCAAGGAGATCCCCTCATGACGCTGAAGCTCGGAGTCCTCGCGCTGCTGACCGCCAAGCCCGGCAAGGAGGCAGAGCTGGCCGCCTTCCTGGACGCCGGCCGCGCCGTCGTCCAGGACGAACCCGGCACCCGGGTCTGGTACGCGTTCCAGGTCGACGGCGCGACCTTCGGCATCTTCGACGCCTTCGCCGACGAGGACGCGCGCCGGGCCCATCTCACCGGCCGCATCCCCGCCGCTCTCGCCGAGGTCGGCCTGGAACTGCTCGCCGGCGCCCCCGACATCCGCCTGGTCGACGTCCTCGCGGTCAAGCCCGGATCCTGAGGGCGGGCTGCCGGCGCACGGCCACTGCGCGAGGCGCATCGGTAGCCTGACGGACAACCAGACGGGTGCCCCGATCCGACGATCGGGGCACCCTGCTCAGCGCCGCCCGCAAGCGTCGACCCCCGCCCGGAGACAACGGGCTTGCCGCGGGGCGGCGCTCGCGGGCGGCCGCATCGGCTGGATCCGCAACCGATGGAACCGACGGAGAAGAGGAATCCCGTGCAACCAGACTTTCAGCGAGCCGGGCGGCGGCGCCGGCCGGCCGCCTCGGCAGCGGTCGGCGTCACCGTCCTGGCGCTGGCGGCCGCCGCCGCCAGCTGCGGCGCGGCGCCGGCCGGCCAGCGCCCTCACCATCCGGCGCCCCGGCAGCCCGCGGTCGCGGCGAGCGGCCCTGCCGGCGGAGGTGCCGCCTGGGCCGGGCAGTTCACCGGCTACGGCTCCGCGTCGTGGCAGCACGCCTGGGGCGTCGCCGCGCAGGGAGCCTGGGGCGGCGGCGACCTGGCCGAGGTCTCCGACCCCACCGCCCCCGGTGACGGGTCCGCCCTCCAGGTCACCTACGGAGCAGGCTCCTCGGACCACAAGTGCGCCGACTGCCCTGCCAGCGGGGGCGGCCAGTTCTACATGGACCTGAACGCCCTCGGCCTGTCCGCACTCGCCCAGGGCCCCACCCTGGACCTCAAGTACTCCGTCCGGTTCCCCGCCGGCCGCGACTGGGGCAGGGCCGGCAAGCTGCCCGGACTCTACGGAGGCGGGATCGGTCAGGAGTCCGGCGGCAACCACGGCGACGGCTGGTCCACCCGCTACATGTGGCGCGGGGCCAACGGCGTACCCGACAACGGCGAGGTCTACCTCTACACGCCCACCAACTCGGGCCCGACCGGCTACGGCGTGGACGAGGGCCTCGGCGACTGGCGGTTCCTCGCCGACGACCGCTGGCACACCGTCGAGCAGCTGGTGAACCGCGGCACCGGCGACATCACCGTCTGGTACGACGGCCGCCAGGTGCACGCCACCAAGGGCACCGCCTCCGGCATCGGCTCGATCCCCTTCGGCGGAGTGCTGTTCTCCACCTTCTACGGCGGCCACGACACCAGCTGGGGCCCGGCGAGCACCCAGCGCGCCTACTTCGCCGACTTCAGCCTCTCCCCTGCCGTCCAGCACTGATCGGGGTCAGGGCTCCGGGGTGAACGGGCCGGCCTCGACGAAGCGTCGCAGCTGGTGGGCGAAAGTCTGCACCTCGGCGGGTGTCCAGGCGGCGAGCGAATCCCGGACCCGCGCGGCGAGCCGGTCCCGGGTGACTCCCACCAGGCGCTGCCCCTCCTCGGTGAGGGCGAGGAGGGTGGCACGGCGGTCGGCGGGGTCCGGTTCGCGTCGAAGCAGGCCTGCCCGTTCGAGGCGGTCGGCGCGCCGGGTGACGTTGGAACGGTCGAGCCCGACCTCGCGGCCGAGGTCGGCGGCGCTGCACGGGCCGGTTCGGGCCAGGCCGCTGAGGACGGGGTAGGTGAGGTCGTCGAGGGCCTCGCCGAGGCCCTCGGTGAGCTGCCCGTAGAGGTGGGCCCTGGTGCTGCGGCGCACCAGCAGGCCCAGCGCCTCGGCGATCTCGTGTCCGGCGTCATTCGTCACACCCCGAAGAATAGCGTGCGCTACGCACGTATCAGCTGCTAGGGTCACCATCAGCTTCGATGCGTGCGCAGCGCACGCATCCGCCTCCCTTCATCCTTTCTGCCATCCCGGAGGAACCCGTGTCCCAGACCGACATCGCCACCGCGCTCACCGACCTGCTCTTCACCCCGGGCCTCGACCTGGACGAGGCCGTGGACCGCCACTTCGCCCCCGACTACCGCCAGCGCACCGACGGCCGCTGGGACGACCGGCAGGACTTCCTCGCCCACATCGCCCACCTGCGCACCGTCGTGGCCACCGGTTCGGTCCGGGTGCACGACGAGCTCGTGGACGGGCACCGCTACGCCGACCGGCACACGGTGGAGGTCACCAAGACCGACGGGTCGGCCGTCCGGATGGAGGTCTACCTCTTCGGCGAGTTCGCCCCCGACGGGCGGTTCCGGCGGATCGAGGAGACCACCCTCCTGCTCGACGGCACCGAGGGCGACCGGAACCTCGGCAGCGCCCGATGAGCCCGGCCGACCGCGAACGAGCGCCAGGCGAACAGGACTTGGCCGCCCGGGCCGGCGGCCGCGGGCGCGGGCACGGCCACCCAGGCCCGTGGCCGGCTCGCCCCGCCGCGCTCCCGCGGCGGCCGCACCTGAGGTACCGTCAGGCCTCGATCGTGGTCGGCTCCACCGTGACAGCGAGACCCGGAACGACCTCGGCACCCGGCAGCGCGGCCAGCGCCCACCCCGGCAGGATCAGCTTCCCGCGGCGCCGCCCACTGCCGACCAGCACGTGCGGCGCGGCGGCCACCGCCTCGTCGACCAGCAGCGGCCACCCACCCGGGAGCCCCACCGGCGTGATGCCCCCGTACTCCATCCCGGTCGCCTCGACCGCGGCGTCCATCGGCGCGAACGACGCCTTGCGCGCCCCGAGGTGCTTGCGGACCGCCTGGTTCACGTCCAACCGGGTCGTGGCCAGGACGACGCAAGCGGCCATCGTGACCTCCCCGCCCCGCTTGGCGGCGACCACCACGCAGTTCGCCGAGTACTCCAGCGGCGCGTCGTACGTCTCGCAGAACACCGCGGTGTCCGCCTTCGCCGGATCCGTGTCCACGTACAGCACCGCCCCGGCCGCCTCCGGCGCGCCCCATCCCCCCAGTGCCCCGGCCACCGGCCCGGCGAGCTCGTCCCTGACCTCGAGGGCCGGGCGGACGGTGGAGAAGTTCCCGAAGGGAGGCGTCACACGGTCGCTCATGCGAGCACCCTAGCGAAGCCCCACCGCCCGCATCCACCGAACCCGCCCACCGCGACGCGGAGTTCGGCGGCCAGGCGCCCGGCCTGGCACCGCGCCCGCCCCGGAGGCAGGCTGGAAGGAGCAGCCTTGTGCGGTGGACGGCGGGAGTCGGCGATGGACACGACGCGACGGGTGGTCGGCGAGACCGGCGCCTGGGTGGTGGCGCACCCGGGTCCGGTGGGCGGCGCGGGCCCGGGGCCGTTGGAGTGGGAGCGGCGGCCGGTCCCCGAGCCGGGGCCCGGGGAGGTCCTGGTGGAGGTGGAGGCGTGCGGGGTGTGCCGCACCGACCTGCACCTGGCCGAGGGGGACCTCTCCCCCAGGGTGGCGAGGTGCACGCCGGGGCACGAGGTGGTCGGACGGGTCCGGGCGGTCGGCGCCGCGGTCGAGGACTTCGCCCCCGGGGACCGGGCCGGCGTGGCCTGGCTGGCCCGGACCTGCGGCAGCTGCGCGTACTGCCGCACCGGGCGGGAGAACCTCTGCCCGGAGTCGCGCTACACCGGCTGGGACCGGCAGGGCGGCTACGCCGGCCACCTGACCGCCGACGCCCGCTTCGCCTACCGCCTGCCCGAGGGCCCGCCCGCCGAGGAGCTCGCCCCGCTGCTGTGCGCCGGGATCATCGGCTACCGCGCCCTGCAACGGGCCGACCTGCCATCCGGCGGACTGCTGGGCATCTACGGCTTCGGCGCCTCCGCCCACCTCACCGCCCAGATCGCCCTGGCCCGGGGCGCCCGGGTGGCCGTGTTCACCCGGGGTGCGGCGGCCCGACTGCTGGCCCTGGAACTGGGCGCCACCTTCGCCGGCGACTCCTACGACCCCGCACCGCAACCGCTGGACGCCGCCATCCTCTTCGCCCCGGCCGGCGAGCTGGTACCGGTCGCCCTGACCGCGCTGGACCGCGGCGGTACGCTCGCCGTCGCAGGCATCCACCTCAGCGACATCCCCCTGCTCGACTACCAGCGCCACCTCTTCCAGGAACGCACGCTGCGCAGCGTCACCGCCAACACCCGGTCCGACGGCCGCGCCTTCCTCGCCGAAGCCGCCCGGATCCGTCCGGTGGTGCACGTCAACCGCTACCCGCTGGCGCAGGCGGACACCGCACTCGCGGACCTCGCCGCCGACCGGGTCACCGGGGTCGCGGTGCTGCTGCCGCAGTAGCCGACCCGGGCCTCCGGGTCGGCAGGAGCCGCCTACCCGGGAGCCTGGAGCTGCTCCCGCCCGAGCGGTCGCTCCGCGAGCAGTTCACCGCTGTCCGGGTCGTACAGCTCGATGGTGCAGCGGTGGCCGATTCGTCCGAAGACTCCGATCAGCTCGGTGATTCCGGCGATCGCGATCTCCCCCGTGAAGATCACCGGATCCAGCGGGAGCACCGACAGCCGCGCGTAGCTGTGCTCGGCCTCGAACTCCGTCCAGGACTGCTTGCGCACCCGCCAGCCCCACCCGAAGAGGATCTCCGCCACCTGCTGGGCGTCGGCCGCCGTCGGCACCGAGCCGGCGATGTCCACGGTGAGGGCCCGGTCGTCGAACCTCGGGCCGGCGCTCCAGCCGGACGAGAACTTCATGGCGGCAGCGTAGGACCGCAGGCCCCGACGGCACACCCGGTTATCGGGGCCGACCGGCCGCGTCCGGTCCGCCGATCGGCGTTGCGGCCCGGGCTCGCGGAGGGACACGCTGGTGACAGGGGGCCGCCACCACTCGACCGCCCGATGCGGAGCCCGCGATGCCGACCAGGATCCTGCTGGAAGGGCGCCCCGGCAGCGGCAAGACCACCGCGATCCGCCGGCTGGCGGCGCTGCTGCGGGCCCGGGAGACCGTCGGCTTCACCACGGAGGAGATCCGTACGGACGGTGCCCGGATCGGCTTCGCCCTGGAGACGCTGTCGGGGGAGCGGGCGGTGCTCGCCCACGTCGACCTTCCCGGGCCGCCCCGGGTCGGGCGGTACGGCGTCGACCTGGGTGTGATGGAGCGCCTGGCGCTGCCGTCCCTGGTGTGGTCGGCGGGGGCGCTCGTGCTCGTCGACGAGCTCGGGCGGATGGAGCTGGCCCACCGTCCGTTCGAGGAGGCCGTCCGGGCGCTGTTCAGCGCCGACGTCGACGTGGTGGCCACCGTGCAGGCGCAGCACGGCCCGTTCACCGACGCCCTCAAGCACCGCACCGACATCGAGATGGTCCAGCTCACCCGGGCGAACCGCGACGCCCTCCCGGCGCAGCTGGCGGCCCGCCTGACGCGCTGACGGGACAGTCCGAGAGGAGGCGCACGCGATGGCACGCCACCGCGACGACCGGCACACCGCGCTGCTGCGGGCCTCGGCCCGCTGGTCCGGGCGCGCCGACCGCTGCGCCGACTGGACCCGCCGGGGCGTGGAACGGTGCCGCCGCTGGGCGCGCGAAGGTGCCCGGCGGCCCGGTGAGCTGGCGCCCCCGTCCTGGTTCGCCATCGCCCTCCCGTTCGGCATCGCCTGGTACCGGGCCCTCGGCGGCCCGGCCCAGGCCTGGTGCCGGGCCGCCGGCTGGTCGTGCCGACTCCTCGCCCGCGCCCTGGGCGGCCCGGCCCGGACCGGCGGCTGAGCCGGGCGGCGGTGCGGCCGGGCGCTCGACGACGGGCCCGATGGGCAGCCGTCGGCCAACGGGCGCACCATGGCTGACCTGCGACGACTCCGCCGGACAACGACCTTCTGCGCGCTCTGTGCAGATTGTGCAACAGAGCCCGGAAGGGGCTGTCTGCCACCCGGATCCCGTCCCTAAGATCATCCCCGCAATCGCACCTCACACGGGACGAGAGAACATGAGCAACGAGTTCGGCGGCCTGCTCGGCATCGCGCAGCAGCTGTTCAGCGACACGCCGCAGCAGGGCCACGGCGAACACCACGACAACTTCCTGATGGACCTGGGGCAGAAGCTGATGGACGGCCACCAGCCCGTGCAGGAGGGCGTCGTCTACGACATCGACGAGAAGTTCTTCTCCCCGACCCACGACTTCTGGATCAAGCGCGACGGTGAGCGCGTGTTCCAGGTCGACGAGAAGATGTTCAGCTTCAGCGGCGTGATCGCTCTCCAGGACCCCGAGGGCAACGAGCTGTACCGGATCTCCGAGAAGATCATGACGCTCCGGGACATCCGCTACCTCAAGCGCGGCGAGCAGACCATCGCCACCGTGAAGAAGGCGCTCTTCTCGCCGCTGGTCTACAAGTTCACCGTGACGTTCGAGAACGGCGCGGAGATCCACGTCACCGGCAACATCACCGACCACCAGTACGCCATCACCTACGGCGAGCAGGAGATCGCGCACATCTCCCGCGAGTGGTCGCTGCTGAGCGAGCACTACTCGGTCAAGATCATCCCCGGTCAGGACGACGCGCTGCTCCTCACCATCGCCGCCTGTGCCGAGGCCATGGTCCTCGACGACTGATCCACCGCGCGCCGCCGCACGAGGCCGCCGCCCTCGTCCACCGCCGCCACCGGCAGCCGTGGACGAGGGCGGCGTCGGTTCGTGCGCCGGAAGCCTCCGGCGCTTTCCCGGCCGGCTCGGATCCGGCGGCCCGCGCCTCCCGCCCAGGACCTTCGGTGGGAACTCACCGAACTCGGCGGCAGCCCTACCGACGGCGACCCGAACGGCACCGCATCCTGTCCACACACCGCCCACCCGAGACGGAGGCACCCTTGCGCATCACCGACGCCCGTACCGGGCAACGCACCGAGATCCGCCCGCACCGGGTCGGGCTCCTGCGCGCGACCATCGACGTCGGCGAGCCGGGCCGCCCGTTCGCCCTCGGGGACTTGCGAGCCCTGGTGACCGGTGACGTACTGGCCCGAACCTGCGAGGCCCAGGGCCTGCAGGTGATCACCGAACTCGTCGTCCCGGACGCCCCCGGCGAGAAGACCCGGGTCCTGCTCGAGGCCGCCGGCCGGCTCGGCGTCCACCCGCCCGCCCGCCTGAGCACACGTCACGACGCGGACGCCTCCGACCCGGCCACGGCCGACCTCGCCATCACCAGCCGCTCACCCGTGCACGCCGGCCCCGCGTCCGCGCCGCTCCTGGTCACCGGCCCGGTGACGACGCCCCGGCACGCCCGTCCGGACTCCGGGGACGCACCGTCGGCCTCGATCACCGTGGACGGGCCCGACCCCCTCGCGCTGCGCCTCACCTTCCTCGAACACGCCGTCACCGCCCCGATCCGGTTGACCGACGACGATCTGGCGGACGCGGCCGAGACGCTGGCCCGCTGGCGCGCGCTGGTGGCCGACACCGCCCGCGAGCCGTCCGGTCCTCCGGACGCCGGCATGGTCCAGGCGGGCTTCGACGGCCTCGCCGAGGATCTGGACGCCCGGGTCGCGGTGCGCGCCCTGCATGCTCTGGAGGCCCGGGCCGCCCTGCCGGACGGCACCCGCTTCGAGACCTACGTGCGCCTGGACCAGGTCCTCGCCCTCGAACTCGGCCGCGACATCGGCCGAACGCCCGGATGAACCGGCCGGGCGCGGTCCCGATCGCCGCCCGGAGTCTTACCGAAGCGTGACACCACGCCCGCCTCGGCCGGTTCTCCGCGCGTCGGCCGGTAGCGTCGGCGGTCATGAGGATTCTGGTCACCGGCGGTGCCGGGTTCATCGGTTCGGCGGTCGTACGGGCCCTGGCAGCGGCGGGCCACGAGGTCCGCGTCCTGGACGCGCTGCTGCCCGCCGTCCACCCCCGCGGGGTACCGCCCGTGCTGCCGGACGGCGTGGAGCTGCGGCACGGCGACGTGCGGGACGCGGGGATGGTCGAGCGGGCACTGGCCGGTGTGGACGCGGTCTGCCACCAGGCGGCGATGGTCGGCCTGGGCCTGGACCTCGACGACGCGCCCGCCTACGCCGGCTGCAACGACCTGGGCACGGCGGTGCTGCTCGCCGCGATGGCGCGCTCGGGAGTGCGGGACCTGGTGCTCGCCGGGTCGATGGTGGTCTACGGGGAGGGCCGGTACCGGTGCACGGTGCACGGGGACGTCTCGCCCGGTCCGCGGCGCCCGGACGCGCTGGACGCCGGCCGCTTCGAGCCGCCGTGCCCACGGTGCGGCGCCGACCTGAGCCCCGGGCTGGTGGCCGAGGACGCGCCGGCCGACCCGCGCAACGTCTACGCGGCCACCAAGCTGGCCCAGGAGCACCTGGCCGGCGCCTGGGCCCGCGCCTGTGGGGGCCGCGTCCTGACGCTGCGCTACCACAACGTCTACGGACCGGGCATGCCGCGCGACACCCCGTACGCCGGGGTCGCCTCGCTGTTCCGCTCGGCACTGGCCCGGGGCGAGGCGCCGAGGGTGTTCGAGGACGGCGGCCAGCGCCGGGACTTCGTCCACGTCCGGGACGTCGCGGACGCCAACCTCGCCGCGCTCGCCTCGGTCGGCGGCCGGCTCCCGGGCAGCGTCCGGGCGTACAACGTGGGCAGCGGCGAGGTCCGGACGGTCGGCGAGACGGCCGAGGCGCTGGCCGCCGCCCACGACGGGCCGGCGCCGGTGGTGACGGGCCAGTACCGGCTCGGCGACGTCCGGCACATCACCGCCGACTCCACCCGGCTGCGCGAGGAACTCGGCTGGCGGACCCGAGTGTCCTTCGCGGACGGCATGCGGGAGTTCGCGGCCGCCCCGCGAGGCGCCTGACCTCAGCTCCGGGCGGCGGGAAGGGCGATCTCGAAGCAGCAGCCCCCGGCGACGTTGTACACCCGGGCGCGACCGGCGTGGGCCTCGACGATGCCGCGGACGATGGCGAGTCCGAGCCCGGCGCCACCGCTCTCGACCCGCTCCCGGGAACTCCCCGGCACGGCCGGGCGAGGGGTGCGGGCGGTGCTGCCGCGCCACCCCGTCTCGAACACCCGGGGCAGGTCCGGCTCCGGGATGCCGCCGCAGCCGTCGGTGACCGAGAGCACCACCTGGTCCGCGTCCCGGCGGGCGGAGACGGCCACCACGCCGTCCTCGGGGGTCGAACGGATCGCGTTGACCAGGAGGTTGCCGAGCACCCGGGTGATCTCACCGGTGTCCACCTCGACGGGTTCCGCGGCGACCTGCCGCCCCTCCAGCCGGACCCCGCTCTGCCGGGCCAGCGGGTGGGCCGCGGCGAGCGCGTCGTCGACGAGGTCGTAGACGGACGCCCGCGACAACGACAGGGACAGCGCTCCGGCCTGGATCCGGGAGAGCTCGAACAGGTCGTCCACCATCCCGGTGAGCCGCTCGACCTCCGTGCGCATCCGCTGCAGGTAGTCCTGCGGGCGCTCGGCCACACCGTCCTCCAGCGCCTCCGCCATGGCGCGCAGGCCGGCGAGCGGGGTGCGCAGGTCGTGCGAGATCCAGGCGATCAGCTCGCGGCGGGAGCTGTCCAGGGCCTGCGCCCGGGCCCGGGACTCGGCCAGCCGGGCGCTGGTGGCGGCGAGCTCCGCGCTGAGCTGGGCCAGTTCCAGGCCGAGCGGAGGCTCCGGCGCGGCGAACCCGGTGTCGCTGCCCACCGTCCTGGCAGCGGCGGTCAGCGCCCTGCTGCCGGCCACGACCTGGCGGCCCAGCAGCGCGGCGGTCGCCAGCGACACCACCGCGGCCATCCCCAGTACCGTGATCACCACCCCGAGGTCGTGCCGGGACAGGAACATCGCCTGGGCGACGGCGAAGGTTCCGGAGGTGACCGCCAGCACGGTGACGGCGGCGACGCAGAACAGCGACAGCGCGAGCGAGCGCCGGCGCAGCAGCCGGACGGCCGCCCAGCCGAGCAGGCCGGCCCCGCCGGCGCCGAGCGCGGCGAACAGGGCGATCAGCGACAGGTCCTTCATGCCGGTCCGTCCGTCCCCTCCATCGCCGGGGCGGTCACGTCCGCCGGGGCGGGCACGTCCACCGCGGCGGGCACGTCCACCGGGTCGTAGCGGTAGCCGACGCCCCAGACCGTGCTGATCAGCACCGGCGCGGCGGGGTCGTCCTCGACCTTCTCGCGCAGCCGGCGGATGTGGACGGTGACGGTGGACAGGTCACCGAAGTCCCAGCCCCAGACCCGCTCCATCAGCTCCTGCCGGGAGAACACCGTCCGCGGGTGCCGAAGCAGGAACGACAGGAGGTCGAACTCCCGTACCGTCAGGAGCAGTTCACGCCCACCCCGGTGAACCCGACGAGCCTGCGGGTCGAGCGCGAGGTCACCGGAGACCACCCGTCCGCCCTCCGGGCGGACGGGTGCGCCGGCCCGGGAGCGGCGCAGCACCGACTGGACCCGCAGGACGAGTTCCCGGGGGCTGAACGGCTTGGTGACGTAGTCGTCCGCACCCAGTTCCAGCCCGAGGATGCGGTCCGTCTCGTCGCCCCTCGCGGTGAGCAGGACGACCGGCAGGTCTGCGCCGTCCGCGGTGGCGCGCAGCCTGCGCAGGATCTCCAGGCCGTCGATGCCCGGCAGCATGAGGTCCAGGACCAGCAGGTCCGGGCGGTGGGCGCGGGCCAGCGCGAGCCCCTGCGGGCCGTCGGCGGCACGGTCGACGTGGTGGCCGGCCCGGGTGAGGTAGCCGGTGACGACCTCGGCCACGGTGGGGTCGTCGTCGACCACCAGGATGCGGCCGGGGCGCGGTGGTCCGGCGGTGGTGGGGCTCTCGTTCACCCCGCCGAGGATAGGGCCCGCCGGCCGGTGGTCGGCGGCGCACCGGGGCCGGCGTTCGCGTTCCGTAAGATCCCGGGTCTTCGCGCGATCCCCCGAACGGGCTCCGCCGCACCGACGTAGCACTTCCGTAAGGGCGCGGTTCGGGCCGGGCGGGACCGGCCGCGGTTAGCGTGACCGGCGTGACTTCCTCCCTCCCTCCCGCACCGGTCGCCGACGTCATCCTGCCCTGCCTGGACGAATCCGCCGCGCTGCCGTGGGTCCTCGAGCGCATCCCGGCCGGTTGGCGGGCCGTCGTCGTGGACAACGGCTCCCGGGACGGCTCCGCCGAGCTCGCCCGTTCCCTCGGCGCGACCGTGGTCGAGGAGCCCCGGCGCGGCTTCGGCGCCGCCTGCCACGCCGGGCTGCGCGCCGCCACCGCGGACCTGGTCTGCTTCCTGGACTGCGACGGCTCGCTCGACCCCGCCCAGCTCCCCCGGGTCGCCGGCCCAGTCCTGGACGGCACCGCCGACCTGGTACTCGGCCACCGCCGGCCGAGTACCGCCGGGGCCTGGCCGCCGCACGCGCGGCTCGCCAACGCCTTCCTGGCCCGACGGCTGCGGGCCCGCACCGGCGCCCCGCTGCACGACCTCGGTCCGATGCGGGCCGCCCGCCGCGAACGGCTGCTGGCGCTGGGCCTCGGTGACCGGCGCTCCGGCTACCCCCTGGAGATGGTGCTCTCGGCCTCGGCCGCCGGACTGCGGATCGCCGAGACCCCGGTCGACTACCTGCCCCGCGCGGGCCGCTCCAAGGTCACCGGCACTCTGCGCGGCACCCGCCAGGCCGTCCGCGACATGCGGGCGGTGCTGGCCGCGCCGCCGCCCACACTGCTGCTGATCGCCAAGGCGCCCGTCCCCGGCCGGGTGAAGACCCGCCTCACCCCGCCCTGCACCCCGTCCCAGGCGGCGGCCCTGGCCGAGGCCGCGCTCGCCGACACCCTGCACACCCTGTCCGCGATGCCCGCCGGCCGCCGCCTGCTGGTCCTGGACGGCGAACCCGGCGGCTGGCTGCCGCCGGGCTGGGAGGTCGTCCCGCAGTGCGGCGGCGGCCTGGACCGGCGGCTGGCCGCCGCCTTCGCGCACGCCGCCCGGCTGGCCCCGCGGGCCCCGGCGCTGCTGGTCGGCATGGACACCCCGCAGCTCGACGCGGCCGCGCTGGCCGAGCCGCTGTCCGCCGCGCGACGGCCGGGCGCGGACGCCTGGTACGGCCCGGCGGCCGACGGCGGCTTCTGGGCGCTGGGGCTGGCCCGGCCGACCGCGCGGCTGGCCGCCCTCGTCCTGCACGGCGTGCCGATGTCCACCCCGGTCACGGGTGCCGCGCTCCTGCGCCGCCTGGCGCAGGCCGGCCTGACCGTCCGCCACCTGCCCGCGCTGACGGACGTGGACACCGTCGAGGACGCCCGGCAGGTGGCCGACGAGGTTCCGGCGAGCCGCTTCGCCACCCGGCTGCGAGCCCTCGACATCGCGCCGGAGGTGGCGAGTTGACGGTCGCCGCGCCCTGGGTGGACGACCCCTTCGCCGACGCCGTCCGCACCGGCCGGGGCCCGCTGTGGCTGCGCCGCGAGGACGGCCGACGGCTGCACCTGGACATCGAGCGCTGGTGCGCCCCGGCGGCCGGCGCCGACCACAGCCTGCTGCACCGCTGCACCCAGCTGGCCACGCCCGTCCTCGACCTCGGCTGCGGCCCGGGCCGGCTGGTGGCCGCGCTGCTCGCCCTCGGGGTGCCCGTCCTCGGGGTGGACGTGACCAGGGCGGCGGTCGCCCGCACCGTGGGCCTCGGCGGCCCGGCGCTCTGCCGCTCCGTCTTCGACCGCCTGCCCGCCGAGGGCCGCTGGGGCGCCGCGCTCCTCGCGGACGGCAACCTCGGCATCGGCGGCGACCCGGACGCGCTGCTCCGCCGGAGCGCCCAACTCATCGCCCCGGAGGGACTGTTGCTGGTGGAGGTGGATCCGGAGGAGGTGGACGAGCGCGCCGTCGTCCGGGTGGAGGGGGCGGACGGCCGGCTCGGCCCGGCCTTCCCCTGGGCCCGGCTCGGCACCACCGCCACCCTCCGGCGGGCCCGGGCCGCGGGCCTCCTGGAGGCGGAGCGCTGGACCTCGTACGGACGCCGCTTCCTCGCGCTGCGCAAGGGGTGAGCCGGCCGGAGGCCCCACTGCCGGCCAGCGGATCACACCACGGGAACTCCCAGGAAGACAGCGGCGGTCCTGCGTTTGTCGTACACACAGGTGTGGCTGCCGGAAGTGGTGTCCAGGTCGCAGATCTGTGCCCGCACATCGATGAACTGGTAGGCGCTCAGCGAAACGGGGTTGTCGATGACCGCTTTGACCGTTCCGTTCGCATCGGGTTCCAGGGACCCGCTGGTGATCACGTCGCACGGGTTCGTCTCGTGGTGGACGGTGTTGCAGACCGCGTTGAGCAGGCAGTCGTCGAGGCGCCAGTACTTCTTCGCCGGGTCGGTGCCCCCGAAGCACGTGTCGGCGAGCGGGAAGGTTCGTGGAACCGCCTGCACGATGACACCGATCTTGTCACCATAGGCGAGTTTTGAACTCTCGACGGTGACGGACACCGCCCCGACGGATCCGGAGTTCTTCAACGAGGCGGAAATCTGCGGATAGGCCGCGGCCGTCTGGCTCTTGGTCTCCAGCCGGGCGGCCGCGAAGGTGGCAAGAGAAGTGAGGATCACCGCGCAGATGAGAAGGACCGACGTGATGCCCGGTCTGGGACCTGTCCGTGGCACGGGGGAAGGAGGCAGCTCCGCCCACACCGGTGGATCGACGACGGCCGGAACAGCCGTCGTCCGATACCTCAGAAAGCGGTGAATCCAGGTCAACGACCTTTTCCAACCACACCAGTAGAAGCCCAGGACCACCATCGCCGAGAACAGTCCGCCGGCGATGAGACTGACCCACAGACAGGCCTCGGGCGGGGTCCTCCTCGGAATGTCGATCACGCAGATCACGAGAGGGACCAGGCCGATGCAGGCCGCGAAGATGGCCGGCACGAAGTACGGCGGCATCCTCCGGCTGTTGGAGAAGAAAGTCGCCGTCATCGCGATGGCCAGGGCCAGCAGCAGGATGCCGGCCACCACTGCAGCCTCGAGCGGGTTGTTGCGGAGTACCGTCGTGAGCTCCGAGCTCTGAAGTCCGAGAAAGTTCACGGCAGCCACGAAGGCGGTCAGGAACAGCCCCAGGCCGTTCTTGATGTGGTCCAGCGTCGAGGATTCCGAATCCGAGGGGCCCTCTGCGCTCGAGCTCATGAAGGGGAACTCCTGTCTGCTCCACGGACAACGGCCAATCCTCGCAGCGACACACGGCTAGTCGTTCGATGACACGCGGTCGGGCCCGGCGCCGTTCCCGGCGGCCGGCCGGTCCTTCCCGGTCTGCCAGTGCGGGTGCTCGCGCTCGGCCCAGCTGCGCTCGACCAGCCCGGTCCGCATCCCGAGCCGTGACTCCCGGTCCCGCCAGGCCATCCGGACGTGCCCGAGGATCACCACGCCGATCGCGGCGGCCAGCCAGTCGTGCACGAAGGTCGCGCCGGTGCGCCAGGCCGGCGGGGCGAGGTGGGTGAGCCACATCAGCAGCCCGCTGCCGACGATCACCAGCATCGAGCCGAGCGTCCACTGCGCGTACAGCTTCTGCCCGGCGTTGAACTTGCCGGCCGGCCGGTGCGCGGCCCGGGTGCGGACGGCCCGCAGCCACTGCCAGTCCGTCGGGGTGAAGCGGCTGAGCCGGGTGGCGTCCGCCCGCACCGCCCGGGAGGCGAGGCCGAGCAGCAGCGGCACCGGCAGGGCCAGGCCGCACCACACGTGCAGGGTGACCACCAGAGGCCGGTTGCCGACCAGTTCGGCGAGCGGCGCGAGGTAGAGGCAGCCGGCCGTGGTCAGGCAGACGCCCATCAGCGCGGCGGTGGTGCGGTGCACCCAGCGCTCGGCCCGGGTGAAGCGCAGGACCAGTTCAGCTCGTCGGCGCATCGTCCCGCCCGTTCGACCGGCCGACCCAGGCGTCGACGTCATAACCGTTGCCCTCCCAGTACCCGGGCTCCACCGCGTCGGTGACGGTGATGCCCGAGAGCCACTTCGCCGACTTGTAGAAGTACATCGGCGCGACGTACAGCCGCACCGGCCCGCCGTGGTCGTGGGTGATCGGCTTGTCCTGCAGGCGCAGCGCGACGAGCACGTCGTCCCGCCGGGCCTGTTCCAGGGTGAGGCTCTCGGTGTACGCGCCGTCGAAGCAGCTGAAGCGCACGGCCTTGGCGCCCGGCCGCACCCCGGCGGCATCCAGCAGATGGGACAGCGGCACTCCTTCGAACGGGGTGTCCGGCACCCGCCAGCCGGTGACGCACTGGACGTCCTTGACCAGCCGTCGCTGCGGCATGGCCTGCAGGTCGGCCAGCCGGTGGGTGGCGGGGCGCTCGACCAGGCCGTCCACGGTGAGGGTGTAGCTCGCCGCGTCCCGCTCGGGGACGGAGGTCACCACCGAGTAGTACCGGAAGCCGTTGTTGCCGGGCAGCAGCCCGCTCAGGCCGCTCGGGTCCCGCTGCGCCAACGCCGACTCGGCGCGTTGCAGGAACGGTCCGGCGGCCACGCCGACCGCCCCGAGCCCGAGCAGCCCCAGCACCACCCGCCGCCCGACCGGGGTGCCCCTGTCCTCTTCGTCTGTTCTGTCCACGCGACGATTCGACCAGTTCGACCAGGGCCGGGGCCAGTGGCGGCGGCCTCCCGTCAGACTTTCGTCATCTCCGGCCGCGCCCTGCTCGCCGACCGGCTCGCCGCCCGGACCAGCACGGCCCGCGCGGCCCAGCGCAGCAGTGGTACCACGAGCACGCAGACCAGGGCGGCACCGTACGCGGCGCGCTGGGCGTCCTCACCGCCCTCCAGGTAGAGCACCTGCCCGGCCGCGGGCACGGCCAGCCACTCCCACCGTCCGTCCAGTGCGACCAGGGCCACCAGCAGGAGTCCGTACCAGGGGTAGCTCGGTGCGACGAGCAGCAGGGCCGTCCCGGTCACCAGGAACGCGCCCCGCCAGGGCCGGTCCGGGTCACCGCGCCGCAGCACCCACAGCACCACCGCCGCCAGCGCCAGGGCGGCCGCCCACGGGGCCCAGCGGTCGGGCAGCACCACCCGCAGCAGGCCGAACCGTTCGAGGTGCCCCTGCTCGTACCCCTCCTCCCGCAGGTAGCCGGGCAGGTAGCCCAGCACGCCCAGGCCCGAGGCCAGGACGTACGGGAGGTAGACCGCCGCGAACGTGCCGAGGGCCGACCCGAACAGCACCAGGTCCCGCCTGGTCGGCCGCCGCGCCAGCAGCCCGGACACCGCGCCGGGCAGGGCGAGCGCCGGCAGCAGCTTGGTCGCCACCGCCGCGCCGAGCAGGGCGCCGCCGGCGCCGGGCCGGCGGCGGGCGGCGCAGCCCAGCCCGGCCACCATGAGGAGCGCGCCGAGGGCGTCGACGTGCGCGTCGTTGACGGCCCACACCGTCACGCCCGGGCACCAGCCCCACAGCGCCGCCCGCCGGCTCCGCCCACCGACGAGGAGCAGCGTGCCGGTGGTGGCGACCGCCAGCAGGGCGCCGCCGACCTGCATGCCGCGCACTCCACCGCCGAAGGGGTGCGCGACGAGGAACCACGCCTCCGCGACCGGCGGATAGATGGTGTGCACGGCGGGCCGGTTGATCCGGATGCAGTCCCCGGCCGCGGTCCGGTGCTCGTCCCAGGCTTTGCAGCCGTCGCCGTCCGGGAAGAGGCCCGGATCGCGCAGCCGGAACAGGGCCGGGTCGTCCGGGGCGTACGCGTAGGGGGAGATGCCGGCCGCCTGGACCCGCCCGTCCCACACGTAGCGGTAGGCGTCGTCGCTGGTGCGGGGCGGCGCGAGCAGCCCGGTCGCGGCGACCAGCAGGCTCCCGGCCAGGACGACCGGCACCACCTGGCGGTCGCCCACCCTCCGCAGCAGGAGCAGCGCGAGCGCGAACAGGGCGGTGTCGAGGGCGTACCAGTCGTAGAGCGGCGGGCGGTCGCCGAGCGTCCCGCCGCCGGTCACGGTGAGGGCGAGGGCCGTCACCAGTGCGGTGAGGGCGACGGCGCAGGGCAGGGTCCGGGTGAGCACGGGCCGGTCAGTCGCCCGGGACACCGGGCAGACCGGTGGTGAGGCCGTCCAGCGCGTGCGGGCAGGGGCACTCCCGGACGGCGGGCAGGGCCTCCAGGGCCTTGAACAGCACCGTGCGCAGTCGGTCGACGTTGCCCGCGAAGACCTCCAGCACCTCGGTGTGGGTGACTCCGTCCCCGCTCCCCACCCCGGCGTCGTGGTCGGTGACCAGCGCCAACGAGGCGTAGCAGAGCCCGAGTTCACGTGCCAGCACGGCCTCCGGGTGCCCGGTCATGCCGACCGCCGACCAACCGTTGGCGGTGAACCAGCGGGACTCGGCCCGGGTGGAGAAGCGCGGGCCCTCGATCACCACCAGCGTCCCGCCGTCCACCGGCTCCCACGCCGCCCCGCGCGCCGCCTCCAGGACGGTCCGCCGCCCGGCCGGGCAGTACGGGTCGGCCATCGGCACGTGCACCACCCCGGGCACCGAGCCGTCCGGCAGCGGCTGCCCGTCGTAGTAGGTCTGCACCCGGCCCGAGGTGCGGTCCACGAACTGGTCCGGCACCAGCAGCGTGCCCGGTCCGTACTCCGCCCGCAGCCCGCCCACCGCGCACGGGCCCAGCACCTGCCGAACGCCCAGGGAGTGCAGCGCCCACAGGTTGGCGCGGTAGTTGATCCGGTGCGGCGGCAGGCCGTGACCACGCCCGTGCCGGGGCAGGAAGGCGACCCGCCGGCCGGCCACCTCGCCGAGGAACAGCGCGTCGCTGGGCGGCCCGTACGGCGTGTCGACCCGCACCTCGGTCACCTCGTCCAGCAGCGCGTACAGCCCCGAGCCGCCGATCACACCCAGCTCCGCCCGCGGCCTCTCCTGACCTGCCGTCATCTGTCCTACCTCTCGTGGGAAGCTCGTCGGAAGAGCGTCCCCGCCACTGTAGGAGCCGACCGGGGCGGACTCCGCGGACCACGGCCTTACGGTTTCCGAACGCCGTCGGACCGCGTGGAGCGCCCGGTTCGTCGAGCACGGCGGAGCTTGAGCGCGAGGCCGACGGCGGCCGCGCCGAAGAGGACTCCGGTGATGGCGAGCCACCGGCCGAGGTAGACCTCCTCCGACAGCCCGGTGGCGCCCGGGTAGGGCACGGAGAGGTCGAGGATCAGGGGGAACCAGACCAGCAGCAGGAGGCCGGACAGGAGCGCGGGCACCCGGAGGTAGTTGATCCAGCCCACGGTCGGCGCCGGCCCGGGGCGATGGCGCAGTACGGACCGGGCGGAGAGGTCGGCCAGCGAGTAGAGCGGGAGCAGGACGAGGTCGTGGGCGACGGCCGCGCCGACGAACCAGACGGCCACCGCGAGGGGCCGCACCGCCACGAGTCGCTCGACCGCGTAGCCGGTCAGAGCGAACGAGGCGAGGAGCACGAGCAGGTGCAGCGGCCCTGCGCCGTACCAGCGGAGGAAGGGTGCGCGGCGGTCCATCGTCAGGCCCTCACGTCCGGAAGGTCAGTCGACGGACCCACTTGGTGTTGTTCACGCCGGGATTGGCGGGGACGATGACGCGGGCCGGGTAGCCGTGGTCGAGCGAGAGGTCGGCCCCGTTGACGTGCAGGGCGAGCAGCGAGCGCGGTTCGCGGATCTGGTTGCCGCGCAGCACCACGGAGGCGTAGGGACCGGGCGGTTGGACCGACTCCACGAGCACGCTCGCCGCGTCCGGCAGACCGGCCAGCGCGGCCAGATCGGCGAGCCGCAGTCCGCTCCAGAGCTGGTCCTCGGTGGACCAGCCCTCCACGCAGGCGATCGGCAGCCGGGCCGAATGCCGCCCCATCGCCAGCAGTTGCTCCCGGGTGAACGCCTGTACCGGCCCGGCGCCGTGCAGCTCCAATCGCCAGTCGGGGCCGACCATCGCCGCCGAGACGCCCACGGAGGCGGCCGTCTTGTTGATCTGGAAGCCGTTCGGCCCCTCCTGCGGGTCGCGGTTGTGCGGTGCCAGCAGCGCGGTGGCCCGGAGCCGGCCGCCGAGGCTCTGCCCCGCGGTGACCGCGAACAGGACCAGGGACCCGGCGCCCACCAGCGCCAGCGCACCGCGCCGGGCGATCGTCGGTGGGGCCGGGGCCACCGCCACGAGGCCTTCGGCGTCCGGCGGTTCGGGCCCGGTGTCGGCGAGGCCGGTGCGCAGCTCCCGCAGCAGGGAGCGCGAGTTCAGGGCGCGGAGCATCCGGCCGAGTCTGAGGGCGACGTGGACGGCGAACGCGGCGATGAACACCCACGCCCCGTAGAAGTGCAGGGTGTAGAAGGATCCCGGGAAGACGTAGTGGAGCTGGATGTTGAGGATCCCGGTCGCGAACTCGAACACCGCCCCGCCGACCAGCATCAGCAGCGACAGTCGCTCCAGGGCGTGGGCGGCGCTGCGCGCGGGCGGCCATTCGAACAGCTTCGGGATCACCGACCACAGCTTGGCCAGCACCACCGGGACCAGGACGACGCCGAGCGTGACGTGGACGCCCTGGGTGACCCGGTAGAGCCAGGCCGGTCCGGCCGGCCAGTCGAAGAGGTAGAAGCCCAGCGGGCCCTTGCCCGGTGTCTGGTCGTTGAGCGGGCCGAGGCCGGGGTTGTAGGCGGCGTAGGACAGTGCCCCGGTCACGAAGAGGACCGGGATCCCGACGAGCAGGACCAGCCCGAACACCGAGGTCAGCCACGGCCCGCGGATCGGGCTGCGCCAGAACCCGGGCCGGAACGGTCCGGGCGGCGCGGGCACTCGCTCGAGCCGTTGCACGACCGCGGACATCCGGGCGCCGACCGCGGCACGGATCCGCCCGGGGATCCCGCCGAGGCGCCGCAGCGCCTCGGCGGCCCGCCCCGACCGGGACCGGTTCCGAGCCGTCACCACCGACCACCTCCAGCTGCCCAGGAACCCACGGAGTGCGGCCCACCGGTCCGCTGCCGAACGGGAGAGCCCGGGGTCGCCGGACAGCCAACCACCCCGGACGGAACGACCCCGGCGAAGCCTCACCGGACCGGCGGCAGGATCACCCGCATGGGTGTGCCGGGGGGAAACCGTCGTCAGGCGCCGTAGCGTCGCTGCCCGGCGGCATGCGCGCGGACGGCGGCCCGGAGCCGGTGCTCCGGGCCGCCGCGCTGTGGTCGGATCAGTACTGGGTGGTGATGGTCACGCCGCTGAAGTCGGTCTGGGCGTAGAGGCTGATGTAGCGGTAGCCCCCCGTGGTGTTGGTGACGGTCAGGCTCTGGTCGGTGGTGCCGTAGGTGGTCGAGCCGTCGGTGTAGTCGTTCGGCGTGGCCCAGCTGTCGGGGTTGTAGAGCAGGTACGCGGTGCCGGTGCCGCCGGAGCTGTCGATCTTCAGGGTGGTGGTGCCGGCCGGCAGGTAGATGTAGTAGTAGTCCAGGTTGCCGGCGGTCGCGGACTGGTTGGTGCGGGAGCAGTTCTTGTCCAGCACCCGGGTGTCGGCCGCGGTGCAGGCGGTGACGGCGCTGGCCGTGACGGACTGGGTGATGGTGTTGGTCTTCCCGTTGCCGTCGGTCACCGTGAGGCTGACGTCGTAGTTGCCGGCCGCGGCGTAGGTGTGCGCGGGGTTCTGGGCGGTGGAGGTGGCACCGTCACCGAAGTTCCAGGCCCAGGAGACGATGCTGCCGCCGCCGGACTCGGTCGACCGGTCGGTGAACCGGACGTCCAGGCCGGACGGGACGGCGCTGAAGGCGGCGGTCGGTGCGCCGCTCACCGCGCAGGCGCCTGCGGCGCAGGCGTCCAGCCAGGTGTTGAACTCGGCGTCGTACGCGGTGCCGATCGAGTTGTAGACCGCGTAGCCGCCGGTGTAGTCGCCGGTCCGGAAGTGGCCCAGCATGGTCTGGATGACGTCCGGGTGCTTCTCGACCATGAAGCGGACCGCCAGGTAGCCCCACGGGTAGGTGCGGGTGGTGTCGCTGTTGTCGTAGGTGTTCTGGAACAGCGTGCTGAGCGCGTAGGTGTGCTTGGGCGCCTCGGCCATCGCACCGGTGTCGGTGACGTTCCGGTAGGTGTAGGACACGTACTCGGCGACGCCCTCGATCCACCAGACGTCCGGCACGGAGATCTGCTGGGTGAAGTCGCCCTTCATGTCGAGCCGGCCGTCGAGGGCGTGGGTGTACTCGTGGTTGAGGTTCCAGATGCCTGCCGTGAAGCCGTCGTTGCCGTTCTGGTAGGTCAGCGAGATCGGCTGGTTGGCGGGGGCGGTCGGGTCGCCGATCAGCGTGATGCCGCCGTTGTTGGTGCTGACGCCGTAGATGCCGCCCGCGTAGGTCTGGTAGTCCAGGGGGGAGGCGAAGACCACCATCTGCAGCGAGTTCTCGTACTGGCCGGCGATCGGACCGTTGTCCTTGACCAGGTTGTGGAAGAACGGGTCCTGGTTCTGCAGGCTGGCGCAGACGGCGGCGAGATCGGCGGCGGTCAGGCTCTGCGCCAGGATGCTGTGGGTGGCGTCGCAGGTGTGGCTGACCGGCAGGGCGGCGGCCTTGAGCCGCGCCGGCAGGTCGCAGACGCCGTAGTACGAGCAGTTCGCCTTGTCGTAGAACGCGGCCATGCCGGCCACGCCGACCCACAGCGGCGCCGTCGGGCCGGTGATCGACGAGACGTCCATCAGGCCCTTGATCAGCGGCCGGACGGTGTTCACCAGCGCCGGGTGCTCGATGAACCGGGCCGTCTCCAGACCGGCGTTGGAGTCCAGGAAGGAGTTGTTGCCGCCGAGCATGCTCCGGTGGTTCAGCGCGAAGCTGTCGAGGGTGTTGATCAGGCTCGGGTCGGCGGTGACGGCCGCGACGTAGTCGGCGTTCTGGTGGCCGCGGAAGATCGGGGTGTACACGCTGTTGACGAAGTTCACCATGTACCAGGACGAGTCCCACGAGCTGTTGTACGCGTTCAGCACCCGCTGGTAGGTGTTGAGGTAGTGGGCCTGGAGGTTGGCGCTGTCGCTGAGGATCATCGCCTGGCCCGCGACCTGGCCGTTGCCCTCGTTGACGTCCAGGAAGTGCGGGCTGGCCACCAGGGTGTCCAGCGCGGCCTGCACGGCGCTGGTCAGGGTCGCGTCGTAGGTGCCGACGTCGCCCGGGTGGTAGTACTGCACGTAGAAGCCGGCCTGGAGGAAGTAGACCAGCTGGAAGACGCCGGTCGAGTTGTCGCCGGTGTACGAGGCGGCGGCGCTGCGCAGGCCGTCGGCCACCGCGATCATCTGGCTCTGCTTGAACACGCCGTTGGCGTCGCCGCCGGTGATGCGGAACAGCGAGCTGATGCAGTCGATGGTCGAACCCTGGACGTAGCCGACCAGGTCCGCGCCGGTGCGGCCGCTGAAGTCGGCCGGGGTGCAGGAGGTTTCGGCGGTGGCCTGGCCTGCCGCTGCTCGGGCCGGGGCCTTGGCGAGCTTGGGCTTCGGGGCCTGCGGCACGGCCGACTGCGGGGAGCGCGGCGGGAGTTGGGCAGGTGCGAGCCGGCCGGCCTGGGTCTGCGCGTTGGTGTCGAGACCGAAGGCGGTGCCGGTGGGGGCTATGCCGCCGAGGTGCGCGGGGCGGGGGGCCTGGCTCGCCTGCTGACCCGTCTGCACCGTGGGGGCGGCGAAGCTCGGGGCGGCTGCGAGGCCGGTGATGGCGGTACTTGCGGCGGCGAGCACGGCCAGTGCTCGGGGTAGCCGAAGTCGGTGACGCATCGTCACTCCTTGTGGGGGGTGGGGGGTTCGCCTCACGTACGTGCTGTGGAGGCGTCGCCTGGCACGGTGTCATGAACGCCCCATCCCAATCAATAGGGTGTGACATATCACTTTGAAATTGCAGTCGGCCCTTCGGATGCGGAGCGACAGCGGCCGCGGCACCCCGGGCCGGGCAACCGCCGGTGTCAGTACCGCGCGTCATACTCGTGCCGCGGCGCCGCCCGGGCACCGCGGCACGAGGAGAATGACATGGCTGAGGTGCTGGTCTTCCACCACGGACACGGATTGACCGCCGGCGTCCGCGAGTTCGCCGAGCGGCTTCGACGGGCCGGGCACCGCGTCCACGTTCCGGACCTGTTCGAGGAGCGCGTGTTCAGCCGGCTCGACGAGGGCATCGACTACGCCGAGAGCATCGGGTTCGGCACGGTCGTCGAGCGCGGGACGGCCGCCGCCGAGGAGCTGCCCGCGGAGCTCGTCTACCTCGGGTTCTCGCTCGGCGTGCTGCCGGCGCAGAAGCTGGCCCAGACCCGCCCCGGCGCCAAGGGCGCGCTGCTGCTGGAGGCGTGCCTTCCGGTTTCGGAGTTCGGCGGTGCCTGGCCCCAGGGCGTCCCCGTCCAGGTCCACGGCATGGACGGGGATCCGTTCTTCGCCGGGGAAGGCGATGTGGACGCGGCCCGCGCGCTCGTCGGGACGGCACCGGCTGCCGAGCTGTTCCTCTATCCCGGAGACAGGCACCTGTTCACCGACAGCAGTCTGCCCTCGCACGACAAGCACGCGGCGGCGCAGGCAACCCGTCGGGTGCTCGACTTCCTCGCCCGCATCAGGTAGCCCAGCAGGCCTCAAGGGTGGCCGACCAGCGGGTTGGGGACGGGGACGTAGCAGGGTTCGGTGCCGTCCGCGTCGATCCAGCGGGACAGCAGGTTGGCCTTGCCCGGGACCGTTGCCGCGGCGAGCAAGTTCTCGGCCGCCGGGAGGCCGAGCTCCTTGTCGCAGCGTTGGACCGCCTGCCGCGCCAGCGGCCACAGGGCCTCCGCGGCGGCGGGGAAGCGCTGGGTGAGGGCGTCGGCGATCCCGGTCAGGTTGTTGACGACGAGACAGTAGGTCAGGCGCTGCCAGGCGGCCTCCTGGGGCGTCGCGGGGATCGCCCTGGCGCCTTCGGCGTCGCGGAAGAGGGCCTGCACGGGCAGACCGTCCGGGCCGACGGCGATCAGCGTGTTCTGGAGGTGGCACTCCACGGCGATGCCGTGCCGGGCGTAGGCCTCCAGCACGGGCGGGACCACGCGGTCCAGGTAGGCCGACCACCACAGCAGCGGGTCGGTGAGGCGGTCGAGCGGATCGCCGTCGAAGCCCTCGGTGAGGGCCGCGGCCAGCAGTGCGGTGGCACCCGGGAGCAGGTGCTCGTCCAGGCCGTCGCGGACCAGGACGGGGAAGGTCTCCTCCAGGCCGCGAACCGTGCGGTACCCGCGTTCGCTCAGCCACGCCGCGGGGTCGCCCATGGCCCGGAAGGCCGCGGTGACCAGCGGGTCGGTGCGGCGCACGTGGCGCAGCTCGTGCCGGCGGATCCGCCGGACGTCGTTGGTGATCTGCACCTCCAGGCTGAACTTCAGGAACAAGTCCCCGGACGCCCCGGGGCGTTCGGCGCCGCCGGGGACGTGGACCGTGCGCACCGAGGCGGTGGCCCGGGCGTCCCAGGGCGTGTGGCCCAGGTGGACGAGGCGGCCCTCGGTGAAGGCGGCGCGCACCGCCGGCAGGTGGCGGGTGAGGTCGAACTGCCAGGGATGGACGGGGAGCAGCCGGTACCCGTCGGGTGCCCGGCCCAGGGTGTCCAGGGCGCGGGTGTCGCCGTCGTCGACCGCCGCGTCCTCGCGCACGCCCAGCAGGACGAGCGGGAAGCGGGCGTGCGTCTCCGGTGCGTAGCGCAGCCAGGAACCGGGCGGGCCACCGCCGCTGCGGGCCTTGGGGGCCGGGTGGTAGGGGTGGCCCATGACCAGGGCCTGCTCGGAGCGCAGCCACACGCTGTCCGGCGGGACGGCCCGGGAGCGGGCGGCGAGGAGGGCCTCGACGACCTCACGGCCGGCGGTCATCTCGGCGGCCAGGGCGGCGTTGGAGTGTCCGGTGACGGCACGCATCTCCTGGGCGGCGAGGTCGATCAGGCCACTGTGACGCACGGGTTGCCAGGTCGTGCCGGTCCAGAGCTCGGGTGCGCCGGAGCGGTGGCCGGTGCGCACGCGCAGCAGCCGGCCGGTGGCGCGCAGGCGGTGGACCGCGCGACCGGCCGCGGGTTCCGAGGCCGGTTCCGAGGCCGGCAGGGCGGCTTCCCTGAGCAGACAGTTGAGCAAGGGCGCCATGGCCAGGGCATCGGCTTCGCGGGCGAAAGTATTCATCGAGGAGCAGTATGTGTGGCGGTCGTCCGCCCGCGGTAGAACAACGGGGTGTGCGACACATCCGCCGAACGCGAGCTTGCCGAGGAACTGGAAAGCGTTCGACCGGAATTGACGTCCGCCTACCTCGCCGCCCTGCCCGGGGCCCGGGCTACGGTGCTGGCCCGGCTGTGGCGCGGGCTGGTCCATGAACCGCTGCCGTGGATCGCGGCCCGTACTCGCGGAAGTGCCGGGATCTCGATCCGACTCGCCGACGGGCGACGGCTGCACGGTCCGCCGTCGGATCCGTGGGCAACGGGGACTGCGGTCGCCGTCGTGGAGCTGGACGGCGTCCCGTACGACCATCCGGCCCGGCTGATGGCCGCGCTGCCCGTACCCGGCGGCGCCCCGTTCGCCGCCGAACTCGACCACAGCGTCGCCTCCTTGGCGCTCTCCCGGACGGCTCCTCCCGCGGCCGGGCCGCCGTCGGAGCCCTGGGAGTGGGAGCAGCGGTCACCGGACGGCCACCCGTACCACCCCACCTGCCGCTCCCGGCCCGGCTTCTCGGCCGCCGAGCAGCTGGCCTACGCCCCCGAACACCGGCCGGTGGTCGGTCTGCGGCTCGCGCCCGTGACGGGGGCGATCGTGCGGGGACCGTGGCCCTCCCAGTGGCGGGACGGGGACACCGTGCTGCTCCCGGTGCACCCCTGGCAGGCCGAGCACGTCCTCGCCGGCCGGCCGGTGCTGTCCGGCCCGCCGGCCCATCCGTTGCTGTCCCTGCGGACGCTCGCCCTCGACCGCCGGATCCATGTGAAGACCGCGTTGAGCGCCCGGCTCACCTCCCAGGTGCGGGACATCTCGGCCTATTCGGTGGACCACGCGCTGGCCACCTCCGAACTGGCAACCCGGGTCGCGGACCGGCTGGACGGCCGACTGCACGTCACCCGGACACTGGCCGCCGCCGGGGCGGGCACGCCGGAACTGGCGGCGGTCCTGCGCGAATCACCGTACGTCCACGCCGGGACGGACGAACAGGTGATCCCCGTGGCCGAGCTGTCCGGGCACCTCGCCTCCCTCAGCCCGCGCGAACGACGGGCGCGCATCACCGACTTCGCGCGGTTGGCCCTCGGCGTCTGCCTGGACCTGCTCGACCTGGGGGTGGCCCTGGAAGCGCACGGGCAGAACCTCCTCGCGGTGGTCGACCTGGAGCTGCGGACCCGGAGACTCGTCTACCGGGACCTCGCCGACATCCGGGTCAGCCCCGCCCGGCTGGTCCGCCACGGCTTCCCCGCACCCCCGATCACCGGCCGGCTCCTCGAGGACGACCCCACCGTCCTGCGCCGCAAGGTCCTCAGCTGTCTGATCACGGGCGCACTGGGCCCCCTCGCCGGGAACGCCGCGGAACTGGGCGACCTGCTCGACGCCGCCACCCGCGACCTCCCCCCGGCCCCCGACCTGCTGGCACTGCGGACGGAGCAACTGCCGGTCAAGGCACTGACGATGATGCGGCTCTCGCCGGCGGGCGACCACTGGGCGCTGCTGCCCAACCCCGTCACCACTCGATTCGCCGGTTCGTCAGCAGGTGCCGCGGAAAGGTGAACAGTTGTCCCAGCCCTCCCCCATCGAAGCACCCACGGCGTGGAACGGCCACGAACTCAGCGAGGCGGACTGGCTGATCCCGCTGCCACCCGCCTGCTCACGTGCGCTGGGCGGACGGCGGGAGCACGCGGCACCGGCACTGGCCGAGCTGGCCACGCGGGTCACCCAGCGGGTGCGGAACGGCCGCGGGTTCGTCGTCCTCCGAGGCCTCCCGGTGGACGGTCGCACCGACCAGGAGTGCGCCGCGATGTGTCGCCGGCTCGCCGCCTCGCTGGGCACCCCGAGGCCGGCGGACCCCGGTGGCCTCATCACCGTGGTCGACAACGCCGGACTGGGCAAGACCAACCTCGCCCTCACCCCGCACACCGACCGGACGCCGGCACCCCATCCGCCGAAACTGCTCGGGCTGCTGGCCGTACGGCCGGCGGCACAGGGCGGGGAGACCCTCCTGGCCAGCGGCCACACCGTGCACAACCGGCTGCTCACCGAGGATCCCTGGGCCCTGCCCCGCCTCCACCGGGACTTCCACTTCGGCCGGGGGGCCGGCTTCGACCGGCTCCGGCCCGTCTTCCAGCGGGACGGCGCCGAGCTGCGCGTGCACTACAACAGGCGCGGGATCGAACGCGCCCAGCACGAAGCCGGCGTGCCCCTGACCTCCGCGGAGCGGACGGCCCTCGACGCCGTCGACCGGATCCTGTCCGACCCGCGCACCCTCCTTCGCATCCCCCTGCGGCCGGGAGACCTCCTCTGGCTGGACAACACCGTCGTGCTGCACGGCCGCACCGCCTTCACCGACCCACCCGACCCGTCCGCCCACCGCTGCCTGGTCCGGGTCTGGGCGGACTGAGAAGTGCCGTGGCCCCGGCCCGAGTTCGGAGGCCGCCGGACCACCACGGCACCGGTGTCACGCCTGTTGCCCCGCCCGCGGTTCGGTGGCGATCCGACCCCGGCCGAACCAGCCCGCGAGGTTCTCCCGCAGCTCCTCCGCGGCTGCGTCCCCCGGTGTCGACGGGGCGCCGATCCACGCCGCGTGCCCGTCCGGGCGGACGAGGACCGCGTGGGCGCGCTCCAGGGCGGGCGGGTGGGTACGGGCGGTGGTGACCCGGTCCGCCCATGGACGGGCGGCGGCGGAGAAGGCGTGCGAGCTCGCCGAGCCGTCGAGCAGCAGTGCGCCGCCGGGCGACCGGGTCAGCAGCGCCGTGAGGCTGTCCTCGCCGTCCTGCCCCAGCGGGACGTCCGGCACCATCCGTCCCGCCCACGGGTGTCCGGGGTCTCCGGAGGCGGGGTAGCGGGTGCCGACCGCGGTGATCGCCTCGGCCAGCGGCCCGGCCGTGTCAGCGGACCCGGCCAGCTCGGCGAGCAGGTCGCGGACGGGGGCCAGGTGGTCCTCGTCCCCGTTCGCCTGGGCGAGCACCGCCTGCGCGCGGGTGTTGCGGAGCAGGCGTTCGCCGGCCGCGTGGCGCTCGTCGTGGTAGGTGTCGAGCAGCGTGGCGGCCGCCTGCCCGCGCGTCACCAGGGCCAGCTTCCAGCCCAGGTTGACGGCGTCGTCGATCGCCGCGTTGACGCCGATGGCGCCCGCCGGGGGGTGGATGTGCGCGGCGTCGCCGGCGAGTAGCACCCGGCCGGTCCGGAACCGCTCGGCGAGCCGCGCCGCGTCCCCGAACCGGGTCAGCCACAGCGCCTCGGCGATCTCGGCCCGGTGTCCCAGCGCGGCGTCGACCGCGCGTTGGAAGGAATCGAGCGGCACCGGCTCGTGCGGGTCCGCGGGCGGTGCGGGATCGGCGGTGATGAGACGGACGTAGCCGGGGCGCGGGATCGCGAACACCGAGCGGCCGTCGGGTCCGGTGTTGGGGCCGAACGAGACGGCCGACGGGTCGGCGAGGGTCACGTCCCCGAGCAGGGTGAACTTGCGTGCGGGTGTCCCGGGGAAGCCGATCCCGGCCGCCTTGCGCACCGTGCTGCGGCCCCCGTCGCAGCCGACCAGCCATCGGCAGCGCACGGTCGACGGGCCGTCCACGCCGTCCACCTCGACCGTCACGCCGTCGTCGTCCTGTCGCAGCCCGGTGAGGCGCCGGCCGCGGACCAGGCGCGCGCCCGACCCCACGGCCCACTCGGCGAGCAGCTCCTCCACGCGGGTCTGGGGGATGCCGAGGGCGTAGGGGTGCTTCGTGCGCATGGCGGCGAGGTCGAGGCGGGAGGGGCCGACGAAGATCGTCGTCGGGACGGTCGGCCCCTCGGCGAGGAAGCGGGCGGCGAGGCCCCGGCGGTCGAGCAGCTCCAGGCTCCGGGCGTTGAGGTTGAACCCGCGGCAGAAGCCGGGCGGTTCGGGCTCCCGCTCCAGGACCAGCGCCCGCACCCCCGCGCGCGCCAGCTCCCCGGCGAGCGTCAGCCCGGCCGGCCCGGCTCCGGCGATCAGGACGTCGACGACCTCGTCCTTCGACGCGCCGTCACTCATCGTCCGCCCCCTTCCGGCCAGGTCAGCGTCCCGCGCTCGATCTCGTCGGCGGTGCGCTCCACCCAGGCCAGCTCGGCCTGTGCCATGGCGGCGGCGTACTCGGCCTCGATGACGAACAGGCGCGGCGCGTTGTGCTCCTCGCGGGCCGCGCGGTAGCCCTCGGCGTCCTGCGCGATCCGCTCCCGCAGCGCGGCGGCCCGCTCGCGCAACGCCGCCGCGGCGCGGACGCGGCCCAGCGCGCCGAGGTATCCGACGGCGGAGAGGAACCGCGGGTACTCGGGTGAGGGCTCGCGGATCAGCTCGTCGAGCCAGTCGGTGAAGCCGTCCCGCCCGGCGGGGGTGTGGCGGTAGACGGTGCGGGCCGGACGGTTGCCGACCTGCTCGGTGCCGTCCGCCTCGATCCACCCGTCCCGCGTGAGCGCGCGGACGGTGTCGTAGAGCGATCCGGTCGTCAGCTTGAACGCTCGGTCCATGCCGCGCTCACGGAGCGCGGCGGCCATGGCGTGGGGGTGCATCGGCTGCTCCAGCAGTAACCCGAGTACGGCGAGGGCGAGGGCGTTGGCGGGGCGTTTCGGGGGCCTCTGGACGGCGGGGGGTTCAGGAGTGGGCACGGGGGCTCCAGTGCGTCGGCTCGGCGAGATACTTGGTGTCGATTACTTGGATCCGAGCATATGCTGCCGCGATACCGGGCGCAAGGGTGTGAGCCCTGGGAGCGGGCGCGAGCACCGCACCCGCCCCGGCTCAGCAGGCGCTGGAAGGTGCGCCGACGGTGGGCGGGGTGACACTGGCCATGGCTCGAGCACAGGCAGGATTGGTTGACAACGCCAACCATTGAGCCTACCGTCGAAGGCATTACTTGAGATCTTCAACCATCGAAGATCTCAACTCGTTCTGGAGCACCACCATGACCGCCGCCCTCTTCGTCGTCACCGGAGCCACGCACTGGACTCTCGCCGACGGCACCATCCACCCGACCGGCTACTGGGCCGAGGAGCTCGCCGAGCCGCACCGCGTCTTCCGCGAGGCCGGCTACGAGATCACCATCGCCACCCCCGGCGGTGTCGCGGCCACCGTCGACCGCGGCAGCCTGACCGCTGCGGCCAACGGAGGCCAGGAGCGGGCCGATGACATCGCCGCGTACCTCGACTCCATCCGGGCCTCGCTCACCAGTCCCGCCAGGCTGGAGGACGTCGACCCGGACGCCTACGACCTGGTCTTCTACCCCGGCGGCCACGGCCCCATGGAGGACCTCGCGGTCAACGAGGCGTCCGGCCGGATCCTCACCCGCACCCTCGACTCGGGCCGGCCGCTCGGCGTGGTCTGCCACGCACCGGCCGCGCTGCTCGCCGCGCGCCGCGCGGACGGCAGCTGGCCCTTCGCCGGCTACCGCATGACCGCGTTCACCAACGCGGAGGAGACCGCGGCCGGCCTGGCCGACCGCGCCGAGTGGCTGGTCCAGGACCGTCTGGTCGAGCTCGGCGCCGACTTCGCCGAGGCCGCCCCCTTCACCCCGCACACCGTCGTCGACCGCAACCTGTACACCGGGCAGAATCCGGCCTCCTCCGCGGCGCTCGCCCACCGGCTGGTCGAGGCCCTCGCCACCGACGCCGGCACCGTCGTGAAGCGGCTGCGCGCCACGTTCCGGTCCGGGCGCACCAAGCCGCTCAACTGGCGCCTCGGCCAGCTGCGGGCCTTGCGCTCGCTGCTCACCGAGCAGTCGGAGGCTCTCCTGGCCGCCCTCAACGCCGACCTGGGCAAGGGCGCCGCCGAGGCGTACCGCACCGAGGTGGCCTTCACCGTCAACGAGCTCGATCACACGGTGAAGCACCTGGAGGAATGGCTGCACCCGAAGCCGGCCGCCGTTCCCGACGCCTTCCTTCCGGCCGAGGCCCGGGTGGTCCGCGACCCGCTCGGCGTGGTGCTGATCATCGCCCCGTGGAACTACCCGCTGCAGCTGGCCCTCGCCCCGCTCGTGGGCGCCCTGGCGGCCGGCAACACCGCGGTGGTCAAGCCCAGCGAGCTGGCCCCGGCGACCTCGGCGGCCATCGCCCGTCTGCTGCCCCGCTACCTCGACCCGCAGGCCGTCGCCGTCGTGGAGGGCGCCGTCCCGGAGACCACCGCACTGCTGGAGCAGCGCTTCGACCACATCTTCTACACCGGCAACGGCACGGTCGGGCGCATCGTCATGGCGGCCGCGGCCAAGCACCTCACCCCCGTCACCCTCGAACTCGGCGGCAAGAGCCCCGTCGTGGTCGAGCCCGGTGTCGACCTGTCCGTGACCGCGCAGCGGATCGCCCGCGGCAAGTTCCTCAACGCCGGCCAGACCTGCGTCGCCCCCGACTACGTACTGGCCATCGGCGACACCGCCGCCGCACTCGAGGCCGAACTGGCCGCCGCCGTCCGAGCGACCTACGGCGACGACCCGGCCGGTGACCCCGAGTACGGGCGGATCGTCAACGAGCGCCACTTCGACCGTCTCACCGCTCTGCTCGCCGAGGGACGCGTCGTCACCGGCGGCGACCACGACCGCGCCACCCGCTACCTCGCACCCACCGTGCTCGCCGACGTCCCGCCCGCGGCTCCCGTGATGCGGGAGGAGATCTTCGGACCGATCCTGCCGATCATCACCGTGCCCGACCTCGACGCGGCGATCGCCTTCATCAACGAGCGCGACAAGCCGCTCGCGCTGTATGCCTTCACCGGATCCGACCGCACCAAGCAGCGGCTGGCCGCGGAGACTTCGTCCGGTGCGCTCGTCTTCGGCCTGCCCGTGTCGCACCTGGCGGTCCCCGAGCTGCCGTTCGGCGGCGTCGGCGAGAGTGGCATGGGCCGCTACCACGGCGAGTACTCCATCGACACGTTCAGCCACTCCAAGGCGATCCTCGACAAGCCGCTCGGCTGAAACCGCAGCGGCACTCTCGGACACCGTCGGAACCGTCGGGCTTCCGAGTGACGACTGTGATCAGCGCGTCCGACCGCCTCTGGTGCGCCGGATCCCTGGAGGCCAACTACCTGGAGGTGGGCCCGAGTCCGCCGCGCCCGACCGAGGCCGCTCCGGAGGCCGGCCCGGGCGCGGTGCCCGGGCCGGCGGCTGGGGCGGGCTACCAGCGGCCGCGCGGCGGCGTCGGGTTGAGCTTGGCGGCGAGTGCCGAGAGGAAGGTCGGGAGCTTGTCGACCATGGCCTTGGGGACCGGGGTGGTCTGGACGGTGTCGCGCCGCACGTCCTGGACGACGAGCGTGTAGGTGCCGTTCTCCTCGACGAGTTCGGCGGCGTAGAGCAGGGTTGCGGTTGAGGTTTCCATCGCGGGTCCTAGGCTTGGGTGTCGTTGAGCCAGGCGTTCCACGCCTTGGTGGCCCGCTGCTCGTCGGCGTCCTCGGCGAACAGGTGGTGGCCCAGCCAGATCGGCACGTTCCAGGTGCTGCCGTTGAAGAACCGGTAGAGCGCGTCCGGGCCGCGCAGGCCGACGAAGTCGGCGCTGAGCCAGTCCACGACCACCTCCCGCGAGCCGCCGTCCGTACCGGGGAGGTCGAGCGTCAGCCGATCGCCGACGGCCACGTCCGCGGGGAGGCCGAGGCGGCGGCGCAGGGCGGCGAAGTCAGCCGGGTCGGCGGTGGGTTCGGGGCGCTGGGCCCTGACGTAGACGGCGGGGCGGCCGGCGAAGTGCCGGAGGTACTCGGCGAGGGCGTGCTGGTAGAAGTCGACGTGCTTCTCGGCCGCGTCCGACTTGGCGTCCCACCGCCAGGCGTCGTCGACGACGCCGGTGTGCACCCAGTGGATCCCCATCCGCAGGTGGCTCGTGCCGCCGTCGACCCGCTCGATCTGATAGCTGAGCGTGTTGGAGAACCCGCCGTCCTGGGTCGCCCGCACGGCGAAGTGGTGCGGCGGTTCCCACGCCACGACGGTGGAGTCGCCCCGGGTGGCCCTTCCGCCGACGCGCGGCTCGACCTCCATCGGGTACAGCCAGCCGAGGTTGCCGGCGCCGGTGGCGACCGCGGCCCAGACCTGCTCGGGCGTGGCCGGCAGGTCCTGTTCCCGGCGGACCTCGAACTCTCGGGTCATGATCAGTTCTCCTTCGTCATCGTTCAGTTGTGAGGTAGGTGACCGGGAGGGCGCTCAGCCGGCGTTGCAACGGGTTGGGCTGCCAGTCGAGCGCCGCCTCGTCGGCCAGCCGCAGCTGCGGCAGCCGACGGACCAGTGTGCCGATCGCCACCTCGGCCTGGAGCTTGGCCAGCGGGCCGCCGAGGCAGAAGTGCGGGCCGTGACCGAAGCTCAGGTGCCGGTTGTCGAGGCGGGTCAGGTCGAGCCGGTCCGGGTCCTCGAAGCGCTCGGGGTCGCGGTTGGTCGCGGCGAGGAACAGGTACGCCAGCTCGCCCTCCCGCAGCGTCCGCCCGCCGATCTCCAGGTCCTCCGCGACGACCCGGACGATCGCCTGGGTCACCGTGTCGTAGCGGGCGAGTTCCTCGACGGCGCCCCGGATCAGCCCCGGGTCCGCGCGCAGCCGGGCCAGCTGGTCGGGGTGGCGCAGCAGGGCGAGCACGCCGTTGCCGATCAGGTGGGTGGTGGTCTCGTCGCCGGCGGTGATCAGGACGAAGCAGGTGGACAGCAGTTCGGAGTCGGTGAGCCGGTCGTCCTGCGCCTGGGTGGCGACCAGGGCACTGATCAGGTCGTCGCCAGGGTCGGTCCGGCGCCGGCGGACGAGCCGGGCGAGGTACTCCTCGTACTGCCCGATCGCCTCCTCGGACTTGTCGATGTCCTCGCTCAGCCGGCCGAAGCGGCGGAACCAGGTCTCGACCTGCGGGAGGTCCTCCGGCGGGATGCCGAAGAGCTCGCAGACCACGGACATCGGCAGCGGGGCGGCGACCGCCTCGATCAGGTCCATGGCCGGGCCGGCCTGGACGGCCCGGTCGACCAGCTGGTCGACGATCCGTTGGATGCCGCCGCGCAGGGCTTCGACCCGCCGGGCGGTGAAGGCGCGGTTGGCCAGCCTGCGCAGCCGGCCGTGATCCGGCGGGTCGGTGTTGGTCATCACCCGGCCGAGCCGGTCGGTGAGGCGGCTGAAGGCCTTCAGGTCTCCGCCGAGCGCGGCGTAGGCGTGGGTCATCCGGTCGCGGTCGTTGGAGAGCCTCAGGTCGCCGAGGGCGGCCTCGACGTCGGCGTAGCGGGTGAGGTACCAGATGCCCTGGGCGCTGCGGTGGACCGGGTCCTCGCGGCGCATCCGGGCGTAGAACGGGTACGGATCCCGCCGGGCCTCGGGGGTGAGCAGGTCCGCGGCGAGGTCGTGGGGCGGGGCGAGGCCCGCGGTGGAGCGGGCCTCGTCCGTGGTGTCGGTGAAGGTCACGTCGGCTACCGCTGGGCGTCCATGGCCTCGGCGAGGCTCCTGGGCCGCATGTCGGTCCAGGACTGCTCGACGTGCTCCAGGCAGGCGGCGTGGGTGTCGGGGCCGTGGGCGACGGTCCAGCCGTCGGGGACGTCCGCGAACTGCGGCCACAGCGAGTGCTGGTTCTCGTCGTTGACGAGCACGAGGAAGGTGCCGTCCTGGTCGTCGAAGGGGTTGGTCATGGGTCAGTCCTCCTGGTGGGAAAGGGTGGTGCCACCGGTGTCACGGGTGTCGCCGGTGGCCTCGGCGAGCCTGGCGGCCAGGATCGGGCCGATCTGGGCCAGCGAGCCGGCCTGGGTCATCCGGTCGTGCCGGGTGGTGACCTGGTGCGATTCGATCCGGCCGGCGACGTAGGGGCGCCAGGTCTCGGGTCCGGCGTTGTCCTCGGCCCGGTCGATGGTGGAGTTGAACAGCAGCAGGTCCCCGTCGTACCTGCCGGGGACGAAGTCGACCGCCAGCTTGGCGTTGTTGATCATGATCTGGACGATCACCTCGACCTGCCGCTCGTTCAGGCCGGCCAGCGCGCTGCCCCGCCGGTTCAGCACCTCGGCGACCTCGGCGTAGGTGATCTCCCGGTCGCCCAGTTCGTCCGGGTCGACGTCGAGCACCCCGACGAGCACGTCCCGCACGGTGGGCACCGGAGCCACCTCGAACTGCACGTCCTTCACCGGGTAGGCGTCGAGGACCGCCAGTAGCGCGGTCCGCTCGCCGCGCGCCTGCAGCTCGCAGGCCAGCGCGTGGGCGATCAACCCGCCGGCGGACCAGCCGAGCAGCAGGTACGGGCCCTCCGGCTGGATCTTCTGGACGTGGTCGGCGTAGTCGGCCGCCATCTCCTCGACGGACGTCGGCAGCGGTTCGGGCCGGCCGAGTCCGCGCGCCTGGATCGCGTACACCGGGTGCTCGCGGCCGACGTGGTTCAGCAGCCCGCTGTACGACCAGCTGATGCCGCCGCCGGGGTGGACGCAGAACAGCGGTGTGCCGGTCCCGGTCGAACGCAGCGGCAGCACCACGTCCAGCGCGTCATCGGGGTCGTCCATGGCCAGGCGTTCGGTGAGCCCGGCCACGGTCGGTGCCTCGAACAGCATCCGCAGTCCCAGCTCCAGGCCGAGGGTCTCGCGGACCCGGGAGGCCAGCCGGGCGGCCAGCAGCGAATGCCCGCCCAGGTCGAAGAAGTCGTCGTCGATGCTCACCTGCTCCCGGCCGAGGACCTCGGCGAACAGGCCGCACAGCAGCTGTTCCTGTGGTGTCCGGGGGCCGCGCCCGGCGTCCGACGCGCCGTACTCGGGGGCGGGCAGGGCGGCCCGGTCGAGCTTGCCGTTGGCGGTCAGCGGCAGCGCGTCCACGGTGACGAACGCCGCCGGCACCATGTAGTCGGGCAGTTCGCGGCGCAGCCGGCCGGACAGCTCGGCCGTCTCGGGCGCACCTTCGGGGGCGGGCACCAGGTAGGCGACCAGCCGCTTGTCGCCCGGGCGGTCCTCGCGGGCGACCACGGCCGCCTGGGCGACGCCCGGGCAGCCCGCCAGGACCGCCTCGATCTCTCCGGGCTCGATCCGCAGGCCGCGCAGCTTGACCTGGTGGTCGGCGCGTCCGGCGAACTCCAGCGTGCCGTCGGGCCGCCACCAGGCCAGGTCGCCGGTGCGGTACATCCGGCTCCCGGGCGGCCCGTACGGGTCGGCGGTGAAGCGTTCCGCGGTCAGGCCGGGTCGGCCGAAGTAGCCGCGGGCCACGCCCGTCCCCGCCAGGTACAGCTCGCCGACCAGGCCGGTCGGCACCGGTCGCAGCCGGTCGTCGAGCACGTAGGCGCGCATGTTCGCCATCGGTCCGCCGATCGGGACGGTCGCGGCGTCCTCGGGGAGGGCGCGCACCGGGTGGCAGGTGGCCAGGGTGGTGGCCTCGGTGGGCCCGTAGCCGTTGACCACCTCGATGCCGGGGCAGGCCGCCAGCACCCGGGCGGCGGCGGCCGGGGAGACGATGTCGCCGCCGGTCCACACCTCGCGCACGCCGCCGAGCAGCCCCGGGCGCTCCTCGGCGACCAGTCGGAAGAGTCCGGCGGTCAGCCAGAGCCCGGTCACCCCGTGGGTGGTGATGGTGTGCTGGAGCAGGTCGAGGTCGAGTCGCTCGGGCGGTGCGACCACGATCCGGCCGCCGTTCAGCAGCGGCACCCACAGCTCGTAGGTGGAGAGGTCGAAGGCCGTCGGGGAGTGCATCAGCACCCGCTCGTGTCCGCCGCCGCGCCATTCGGGGGTGAGCGCGTGGCCCACCACGTCGCGGTGGGTGACGGCCACGCCCTTGGGCCGCCCGGTCGAGCCGGAGGTGTACATGATGTACGCCAACTGAGCCGGGTTGCACGGGACTTCGAGGCCGGCCGGGTCGGGCTCGGACTGCAGCAGCGCGGTCAGCGCCTCCTGGGTGAGCACCAGCGCGGCCCCGCTCTCCCGCAGGATCAGCTCGATCCGGGAGGAGGGGAAGCGCGAGTCCAGCGGCACGTAGGCGCCGCCCGCCTTGATGATCGCCAGGATCGCCACGACCAGCTCCGCCGAGCGCTCCAGCAGCACCGCGACCGGTGTCTCCGACCGTACGCCCTGGCGGACCAGGGCCCGGGCGAGCCGGTTGGAGAGCCGGTCCAGTTCCCGGTAGGTCAGTTCGGTGCCGGCCGCCACGACGGCCACCGCCTCCGGGGTGGCCAGCACCTGACGGGCGAACAGCTCCGGCACCGCGGCCTCGGGCAGCTCGGCCGCCGTGTCGTTGAACCCGTACAGCAGCCGGTGGCGTTCCGCGTCGGACATGACGTCGATCCGGCTGATCGGCCGGTCCGGGTCGGCGACCGCCGCCCGCAGCAGCCGGGCCCAGCGGGCGAACAGCAGCTCCACGGTGGCCGGGTCGAACAGGTCGGTGGCGTACTCCACCGCGCCGACCAGGCCGTCGGGGCTGGGGGCACCTCCCGGGCCGCTGGGCCCGGGGGGACCGTCGGGGCGGAACCGCTCGGCCAGGCTGAAGGTCAGGTCGACCCTGGCGGTGCCGGTCGGCGCCTCCAGGTGGCCGGTCTCCAGCCCCGGCAGGGCGAACTCGCCCAGCGGCGCGTTCTGCAGGGCCAGCATGATCTGGAACAGCGGGTGGTGGGCCAGCGACCGCGCCGGGTTGACCACCTCGACCAGGTGCTCGAACGGCACGTCCTGGTGGTCGTACGCGGTGAGCGCCTTCTGCCGTACCCGGCCGAGCAGTTCGGCGAAGCCGGGGTCACCGCTCGTGTCGGTGCGCAGCACCAGGGTGTTGACGAAGAAGCCGACGAGCTCGTCCAGCGCCTGGTCGGTCCGGCCGGCGATCGGGCTGCCGATCGGGATGTCGGTACCGGCGCCGAGCCGGGTGAGCAGCGCGGCGAGGCCGGCCTGGAGCACCATGAACATGCTGGCGCCGCGCGCGGCCGCCAGGTCCCGCAGGGCCTGGTGCAGTTCGGCGTCCAGCCGGACCACCACCCGGCCGCCCCGCTGGGAGGCCACCGGCGGCCGCGGCCGGTCGGCGGGCAGCTGGAGCCGCTGCGGCACGCCCGTCAACTCGCCCTTCCAGTAGTCCAGTTGCCGGGCGAACAGGCTGTCCGGGTCAGCGGCGTCGCCGAGCAGGTCGCGCTGCCACCGGGAGTAGTCGGCGTACTGCACCGGAAGCGGGGACCACTGCGGCTCCTCGCCCCGGCGGCGGGCCGCGTAGGCCGTGGCGAGGTCACCGGCGAGCGGGCCCATCGACCAGCCGTCGGCGGCGATGTGGTGCACCACGACCAGCAGCGCGTGCCGATCGGGGGCGAGCGCGTACAGCTCCGCCCGGACCGGCGGCTCCGCGGCCAGGTCGAAGCCGAGTCGGGCCGTCTGCGCGAGCCGTTCGGCCAGCCGGCTCTCGTCGAGCTCGACCACCGGCAGCGCCGGGTGCGCCTGCTCGGCGGTCAGGACGACCTGGTACGGCACGCCGTCCGTCTCGCGGAAGACCGTCCGCAGGCTCTCGTGCCGGGCGATCACGTCCGCCAGCGCGGCGTGCAGGGCCGGGCGGTCGAGTTCGCCGGTCAGGCTGAGTGCGAGCGGCATGTTGTAGGTGGCGCTCGGCCCGTCCATCCGGTGCAGGAACCACAGGCGGCGCTGGGCGAAGGACAGTGGGACGCGTTCGGGTCGCGGCCCGGCGGTGAGCGCGGGCCGCGCCGTTCCGGAGCCGTCCAGGCGGGCCGCCAGTCCGGCCACGGTCGGGGTCTCGAAGAGGGTGCGGACCTCCAGCTCCGCGCCGAGGGTCGCCCGGACCCTGGAGGCCAGCCGGGTCGCCAGCAGCGAGTGCCCGCCCAGGTCGAAGAAACTGTCCTCGACCCCGACCTGCGCCAGCCCGAGCACCTCGGCGAACAGCTCGGCGAGCAGCTGCTCCTGCGGGGTGCGCGGCGCCCGCCCGATCGCGGCCGAGCCGAGGTCGGGCGCCGGCAGGGCACGGCGGTCGAGCTTGCCGCTGGCCGTCAGCGGCAGCACCTCCAGCGCGACGAACGCGGACGGGACCAGGTAGTCGGGCAGCCGGCCGCGCAGCCAGTCGCGGAGTCCGCCGATGAGGGCGCCGGTGCCCCGGCTGCCGGTCGGGCGGTTGGTCAGCGAGGACAGCGGCCTGCCGGTGGTCCCGGCCGACCGGTACGCCTCGACCGGGGAGGCCACCACGGCCCGCGGGTCGGCGAGGACGACGTCCACGGTGTCGGACGCGGTGGCCGACCAGGTGACGCCCACCCAGCGGTCGAACTCCCGCCCGAGGGCGTGGAAGTCCTCCGGGTCGGGAAGGTCGGTCTCCTCCGGGGCGTGCGGCCGCTCCAGCAGCTCGGCGAGCGAGCCGCCGTCGCCGTCCTGCACCGCCCGGGCCAGGGCGGCCTCGCGCAGCACCCGGCGGTTCGGCACTCCGGTGATCCGCAGCACCCCGGCGGGCGGCTCGGCGAGCAGCTCGCGCAGCTCGGCCGAGCCCGCGAGCTGTCGCCCCCACTCCAGCTCGACCGTCCGGTCCGGTTCCGCCGGAACGACCGGGGCCTTGTGCAGCGTCACGTCGTAGCGGTAGCGGGTCAGCTCGTTGTGGTGGCGGGCCCGCTTGACCTCGACGGCCACCGCGCCGATGTCCGCGCCGCGCTCCCGCAGGACGGTGAAGAACTCCGGGTCGACCAGGAGTTCCTTCTCCACCCGCACGGCCTGCTCCACCGCGCGGCGCACCGCCGCGAGGTCGGTACCGGCGGTGGCCCGGTGCAGTTGGACGGCCGTGGCCAGCGGGCGCAGCAGCCGCAGGTTCCGCACGTCGCCGATGAACAGCGCGCCACCGGGGGCGAGCAGCCGCATCAGCCTCTCGACCACGTCCGCGAGGTAGTCCGCGGACGGGAAGTACTGCACCACCGAGTTGATCACGATGGTGTCGAACTCCCCGGCCGGCAGCCCGTCGGTGTCGTGCGCCGGGCGGGTCTGCAGGGCGACGCGCCCGGACAGGTCGGGCTGCCGGGCCACCTGGGCGGCCAGCGCGTCGATCGCGGTGGCGGAGAAGTCGGTCGCCCAGTAGCTCTCACAGTGCGGTGCGACCTGGGAGAGCAGCAGACCGGTGCCGACGCCGACCTCGAGCACCCGGCGCGGGCGCAGCGCCAGGATCCGGGCCACGGTGGCGTCCCGCCACTCCCGCATCTGCTCGACCGGGATCGGGCTGGCGTCGTAACTGCTGTTCCAGCCGACGAAGTTCTGGCCGAACGCGGCTTCCTCGGGGGCGATCGGCAGGGCGTCGTAGATGTCCCGCCACTCGCCGACGTGGTCGGCTTCGAGTCCGTCGTCCCGGGCGGTGTCCTGGCGCGGGACGACGTAGCCGATCAGCCGGTCGTCCTGGGCGAGGACGGCGGCCTGCGCGACGGCGGGGTGCTCGGCCAGGGCGGTCTCGACCTCGCCGGGCTCGACCCGGAACCCGCGCACCTTCAGCTGGTCGTCGGCGCGGCCGACGTACTCCAGCTGGCCGTCGGCGCGGAAGCGGACCACGTCACCGGTGCGGTACATCCGGGCACCCGAGGCGTCGAACGGGCAGGCGACGAACCGCCCGGCGGTCAGGCCCGGCCGGTTCAGGTAGCCGCGGGCCAGGCCCGCGCCCGCGACGTAGAGCTCGCCGGGCACGCCGGGCGGCACCGGTCGTAGCCGCTCGTCCAGCACGTACACCCGGGCGTTGACGATCGGCCGGCCGATCGGCGGCACGCCCGAGCCGGGCGCGAGCGGGTCGCTCATGGTCGCGCAGACCGTGGTCTCGGTCGGGCCGTACGCGTTGACCATCCGGCGGCCGGGCGCCCAGCGGGCGACCAGCTCCGGCGGGCAGGCCTCCCCCGCCACGATCAGGTTCGACACCGTCACCGAGTCCTCCGGCAGGGCCGCGATGACGGACGGGGGCACGGTCGCGTGGGTGACCGCGAGGCCCGGGTCGGTCAGCGCGGCGACCGGGTCCGCCGCCGGGGGCAGCACCAGGGTGGCGCCGCGCAGCAGGGCGGTGTAGATCTCCGACACCGAGGCGTCGAAGCTGGGAGAGGCGAACTGGAGCACCCGGCTGTCGGGGTCGATCGCGAAGCCCTCGATCTGCCCGGCGACCAGGCTCGCCACACCACCGTGGGCGACCACGACGCCCTTGGGGCGGCCGGTGGAGCCCGAGGTGTAGATCACGTAGGCCGGGTGCCGGACGTCGAGCGCGACCTCCGGGTCGGTCTCCGGCCAGTCCGATACCTCGGCCACCATCGCGGGATCGTCGACCAGCAGCGCCGGACGGGCGTCCGCCAGCATGAAGTCAATCCGCGCCCGCGGGTACGCCGGATCCACCGGCAGGTACGCCGCCCCGGCCTTCAGCACACCCAGGACCGCCACCACCGCCTCCACCGACCGCGGCAGCGCCACCGCCACCAGCTGCTCCGGACCCACCCGGCGGGCGACCAGCGAGTGCGCGAACCGGTTCGCCCGAGCGTTCAGCTGACGGTACGTCAATTCGGTGTCACCGCAGACCAGCGCGACCGCATCCGGCGTCGCCGCCACCTGCGCCGCGAAGGCCTGTGGCACCGGGACGGCGCCCACCTCGCGGTCGGTCGCGTTGCCCCGTTCCAGCAGCCGGTGCCGCTCGTCGGCGTCGAGCAGGTCGATCCCGCCGATCGGCCGCTCCGGGTCGGCGGTGACGGCCTCCAGCAGGAGCGTCCAGCGCCGGATCAGGGCGGCGACGGTCGGGCGGTCGAACAGGTCGGTGGCGTACTCGACCGCGCCGACGATCCCGGCCGGGCTCCCGTCCGGACCGAACTGCTCGACCAGGCTGAGGCCGAGGTCGAACTTGGCGGTTCCGGTGGCCACCGCGTAGGTCGCCACCTCCAGCCCGGGCAGCGAGAACCGGCCCATCGGCGCGTTCTGCACGGCCAGGATGGTCTGGAACAAGGGGTGGTGGGACAGCGACCGGGACGGGTTCAGCACCTCCACCAGGTGCTCGAACGGCACGTCCTGGTGCGCGTACGCCGACAGCGCCGTCTCCCG
>NZ_JBSFGK010000062.1:0-46066 GCF_053596495.1 Kitasatospora sp. NPDC001683 | reverse complement strand
AAACGCTCCCGCAACCCGGCAAGATCACGCTCAACGCCCACGGTCCTCGCAACTCCCGCAGATCGCGGGTGTTGCGAGGACCGTTAGAACCGAAGCTGAGCTGAGGGGGGCCTTCGACGAGGGTCAGACGGTGGCAGCTTGTGGGGTCTGCGCGGGCAGCTGCTCGGGGGCGGCTTCGACCTCGCGTACGCGGAGGGCGAGGGGGATGCGGAGGGCGGCGCTCCACGTCAGCGTGGCGCCGAGCATGTGGAGACCGACCATGAGCTCGGGGGCGTCCGTGAAGTACTGGATGAAGCCGAGGACGCCCTGGAGGAGCAGGACCGCGAGGAGTTCCTTGGTGCGGGACTTGGCCGCTTGCGGGGCCTTGATCGCGGCGAAGACGAAGATCAGTGCGATGGTCAGGCCGACCGAGATGAAGGCGAAGTCGGCGTGGAACTGGGCCAACCTGTCGTAGTCGATCGGGATGCGGGGGACGATCTTGTTGTCCTGGGGCGTACCCGGGTGGTGCCCGGCGCCGGTGACCAAAGTGCCGGCGGCGACCAGCAGGCCGACGACCGTGACCAGGACGTAGGAGAGCTGGTGGATCGGGCGGGCCACCGAAAGCCTGGCCGGGCCGTCGCCCTCCTTGCTGCGCTCCCACATCAGCAGGGCGACCCAGACCAGGGCCATCGCGGCGATCATGTGTCCCGCGACGGTGTAGGGGTTGAGGCCGGTCAGCACGGTGATGCCGCCGAGCACGGCGTTGCTCATCACCAGCCAGAACTGGGCCCAGCCGAGCTTCGTCATGCTGCGCCGCCACGGGCGGTGGCAGCGGGCGGCCAGGATCGCCCAGCCGACGGCCGCGCTCAGCACGTAGGTGAGCATCCGGTTGGTGAACTCGACGATGCCGTGGAAGCCCATCTCCGCCGTGGGCGTCAGGCTCTCGGCGGTGCAGCGGGGCCAGGTCGTACAGCCGAGGCCGGAGGCGGTGAGGCGGACGGCGCCGCCGGTGACGACGATCACCACGCTCATCACCAGCGCGGCGAACGTGGCGCGCCGGACCATCGCGGCGGAGGGCTGCCAGCGCTCGGCGAGCAGGGAGAAGGGGTTCAGCACGCGGTCAATCGTAGGCGGCCTTACGGGCGATCTTGGGGCGGGGCGCGGGGTGCGGTGCCGAGAGAGCAAAGCGGGGTCGTGGTGGCGGCCCGGCGCAAGGCGGCCAGGAAGGCCTGATCGCGATGGCGCCCCCGGTGATCGAATCTGATCATCGGAGGCGCCATCACGTTCCTGAAGTGACGAAGTTCATTCAACTTCGCCGAATCCGCGTTCTGCCAGGTGGCGGCTGTGATGGACTGGTCAAGCACATCCGGGAATGGACCGACAGACGAAATCCGGTCGTACGGCGGGGTGTGGCGAGGTGCGGGAGTGCCGGTAGAGTCCCCCGGACATGCCGTGGCGGGCCACCGCGAACCACTTCAACGCGCCTGCTGCGCAAGACCGTTCGGAGGGGAACAGCGTAATGGCGCGACAGCAGCGGCACGTTCGGATCGGTGCGACGGCACTCGCCGGCACGGCGGCGGCCGGATTCCTCCTGCCCCTGGCGCTGGCCACCAACGCCTCGGCGCACGTGCCGACTTGGTCGGTGACCTGCGACAAGGTCGTGATCGATCTGATCAACTACAGCCCCAAGCCCGACGTGAAGAACACCGTCAGCCTCACCGTCGGCGACGAGAAGGTCCTGGACGCCAAGGAGTTCCCGGCGGAGTTCCACGGCACCTTCCCGGTGAAGGACCACGACGCCCCGGTGACGGCGCACCTGGTGGTCAAGACCACCGAGACCCCGGCCGAGAAGGGCTGGAACGTCGACGAGACCAAGACCATCGCGCCGTGCCACACCCCGACCCCGACACCCACCCCCACCCCCACCCCCACCAAGACCCCCACCCCGACCCCCACTCCGACGCCGACCATGACTCCGTCGGCGACGCCCACCCCGACCAGGACCCCGTCGGCGACCCCGACCCCCAGCCAGACCCCCGCCGCCCCCGCCCCGGCCCCCGCCACCAGCGCCCCGGCGCTCGCCCAGACCGGTAGCAGCGACGCGACGCCGATGATCGCGGCGGTCGGCGGCGGCGTGGTGCTGGTCGGCGGCGCGCTGGTGCTGCTCGCCCGCAAGCGGCGCGGCGGCAGCCAGGGCTGACGTGTGCCCGGAACGCGCGACGCCCCCCGGCCAGCTGAGGCCGGGGGGCGTCGCGCGTCGATGCGGCGGCTACTCCCAGCGGAAGAACCGGGCGGCCGCCGCCAGCCCCAGGACGGCCCAGCCCGCCAGGATGCCGAGGTCCGACCACGGCACACCGGTGCCGTGCTGGAGCACCGAGCGCAGGCCGTCGGAGAGCGCCGAGATCGGCAGCAACTCCAGCACCGACCGCACCGCGCCGGGGAACTTGCTGAGCGGCACGATCACCCCGCCGGCCAGCAGCAGCAGGATGAACACCAGGTTGGCGGCGGCCAGCGTGGCCTCGGCCTTCAGGGTGCCGGCCATCAGCAGGCCGAGCCCGGAGAAGGCGGCGGTGCCGAGCACCAGCAGCGCGGCGACGGCCAGAGGGTTGCCGTGCGGGGACCAGCCGAGCGCCAGCGCGATCACCGACAGCAGGGCGACCTGGAGCACCTCGGTGACCAGCACGCAGCCGGTCTTGGCGGTCAGCAGCGTCCAGCGCGGCAGCGGGCTGGCGCCGAGCCGCTTGAGCACGCCGTAGCGGCGCTCGAAGCCGGTGGCGATGGCCTGCCCGGTGAAGGCGGTGGACATCACGGCCAGTGCGAGCAGGCCGGGCGCCAGGAAGTCGACCCGCTTGCCGGGGCCCTCCACCGCGACGACGTCCACAGCGGAGAACAGCACCAGCAGCACGGTCGGGATGACCACGGTGAGCAGTAGCTGCTCGCCGTTGCGCAGCAGCATCCTGGTCTCGAAGGCGGTCTGGGCGAGCAGCATCCGGCCGACCGGAGCGGCTCCCGGCTTCGGGGCGTAGGTACTCACGAGCGGAGCTCCCGTCCGGTCAGGTCGAGGAAGACGTCTTCGAGGCTGCGGCGCTGCACGGACAGCCGTTCGGGCAGGATGCCGGAGGCCGCGCACCAGCCGGTGACGGTGGCCAGCAGCCTGCTGGGGTCGACGGGCGCCGCGACGCGGTAGTTGCCGGGGGCGGTCTCGGCGGCGGTGGCGCCCGGGGGCAGTTCCTTGAGCAGCGGGCCGAGGTCGAGTCCGGGCGGGCCGTCGAACCGCAGGGCGTCCTCGGCGCCGCCGCGGCACAGCTCCTCGGTGGTGCCGCCGGCGATGACCCTGCCGCGGTCGACGATGGCGACGTGGTCGGCGAGCTGCTCGGCCTCGTCCATGTGGTGGGTGGTGACCACCACGGTGACGCCGTCCCGGCGCAGGTCGCGGACCAGTTCCCAGGTGGCGCGGCGGGCCTGCGGGTCGAGGCCGGCGGTGGGCTCGTCGAGGAAGACCAGTTCGGGGCGGCCGACCACGGCCATCGCCAGGGCGAGCCGCTGCTGCTGGCCGCCGGAGAGCCGGCGGTAGGTGGTGCGGCCGCAGGAGCCGAGGCCGAGGCGCTCGACCAGGGCGTCCACGTCCAGCGGGTGGGCGTGCAGTTTGGCGGTGTGCCGCAGCATCTCGACGGCGCGCGCGCCCGCGTAGACGCCGCCGGACTGGAGCATGACGCCGATCCGGGGGCGCAGCGCGGCGCTCTGGGTGACCGGGTCGAGCCCGAGGACGCGGACGGTGCCGGCGTCGGGGCGGCGGTAGCCCTCGCAGGTCTCGATGGTGGTGGTCTTGCCGGCGCCGTTGGGGCCGAGTACGGCGGTGATCGCGCCGCGTGCGATGGTGAGGTCGAGGCCGTCCACCGCGGCTTTGTCGCCGTAGCGCTTGACCAGCCCGGCGATCTCTACCGCGGGTACGGGGTTCATACCGGCGAGTGTAAGAGGACCGAACGGACCGGCCGGACACCGGCCTTGGTGATCGTTTTCGCTGGTCAGGTAAGGCTTGCCTGCGTGACAGAAGCCACCGGTGAGGCCTGCGTCACGGCTTGTCCTTGCGGAAGTAATTACGCAACACTGGTGTTGTGAAAAACATGCGCGAGCACGCCGAGCAGCAGGAGGCCGAGACGGCCTCCCACTGCGACGTGCCCGTGACGGCGGCCGAGGTGCTGCTGGAGGGCCACCGGGCCACCCGGGACCGGGTCGCCCGGTCGATCCTGGACCACGGCCCCTCCTCCGCCGCCGACCTGGCGAACCGGCTCGGCCTCACCGCCGCCGCCGTCCGCCGTCACCTGGACGGACTGGCCGCCGCCGGCCTGGTCGAGTCCCGCGAGCAGCGGGTCTACGGCAGCCGTGGCCGGGGCCGTCCGGCCAAGGTCTTCGCTCTCACCGACGGCGGCCGGGACGCCTTCTACCAGGCCTACGACCAGCTCGCGGCCGACGCGCTGCGCTGGATCTCGGACTCGGTGGGCGGCGGCAAGGCGGGCGAGGAGGCGGTCGCCGCCTTCGCCCGCGCCCGGTTCGGCAAGCAGGGCGAGAGGTACCGGGAGACCCTGCGGCGGGCCGAGGCCCGGGAGCGCCCGGAGGCCCTCGCCGAGGCGCTGAGCGCGGACGGGTACGCTGCCACGGTGCGGCGTGTCCCGTCGGCCGTGGCCAAGGCCCCGGCGGGCGCCCAGCTCTGCCAGCACCACTGCCCGGTCGCGCACATCGCCGAGCAGTTCCCGCAGCTCTGCGAGGCGGAGACCGAGGTCTTCTCCCAGCTCCTGGGCACCCATGTGCAACGGCTGGCCACCATCGCCCACGGCGACGGGGTCTGCACCACCTATGTGCCGGCACCCGGTGCCGCATCGTCGCCCGCCCAGCGCCCCGCGGGCCACGGCTCCGATGCAGTGCCGACTGCCGGTACGTCCACCGAAGATTCTGCGTCCGCGCGTTAGGAAGCTCGCATGACTGACACCGTTTCGCACCCGGAGCTCGAGGGCCTGGGCAATTACGAGTACGGCTGGGCCGACCCGGACACCGCCGGTGCCGCGGCCAAGCGCGGGCTCAGCGAGGAGGTCGTGCGCGACATCTCCGCGAAGAAGAACGAGTCCGAGTGGATGCTGAACCTCCGGCTCAAGGGCCTGAAGCTGTTCGGCAAGAAGCCCATGCCGACCTGGGGCTCCGACCTCTCCGGCATCGACTTCGACAACATCAAGTACTTCGTCCGCTCCACCGAGAAGCAGGCCGAGTCCTGGGAGGACCTGCCCGCGGACATCAAGGCGACCTACGACAAGCTGGGCATCCCGGAGGCGGAGAAGCAGCGCCTGGTCGCCGGTGTCGCCGCCCAGTACGAGTCCGAGGTCGTCTACCACCAGATCCGCGAGGACCTGGAGGAGCAGGGCGTCGTCTTCCTGGACACCGACACCGCGCTGCGCGAGCACCCGGAGCTGTTCAAGGAGTACTTCGGCACCGTCATCCCGGCCGGCGACAACAAGTTCGCCGCGCTGAACACGGCCGTGTGGTCCGGCGGTTCGTTCATCTACGTGCCGAAGGGCGTGCACGTCGACATCCCGCTTCAGGCCTACTTCCGGATCAACACCGAGAACATGGGCCAGTTCGAGCGGACGCTGATCATCGTCGACGAGGACGCCTACGTCCACTACGTCGAGGGCTGCACCGCGCCGATCTACTCCTCCGACTCGCTGCACTCGGCGGTCGTCGAGATCATCGTCAAGAAGGGCGGCCGCTGCCGCTACACGACCATCCAGAACTGGTCGAACAACGTCTACAACCTGGTCACCAAGCGCGCCGTGGCGTACGAGGGCGCGACCATGGAGTGGATCGACGGCAACATCGGTTCCAAGGTCACCATGAAGTACCCGGCCGTCTACCTGATGGGCGAGCACGCCAAGGGCGAGACCCTGTCGATCGCCTTCGCGGGCGAGGGCCAGCACCAGGACGCCGGCGCCAAGATGGTGCACATGGCGCCGAACACCTCCTCGCACATCGTCTCCAAGTCGGTGGCGCGCGGCGGCGGCCGGACCTCCTACCGCGGTCTGATCGAGATCGGCGAGGGCTCGCACGGCGCCAAGTCCAACGTGCTGTGCGACGCGCTGCTGGTCGACACCGTCTCGCGCTCGGACACCTACCCGTACGTGGACGTCCGCGAGGACGACGTGTCCATGGGCCACGAGGCGACCGTCTCCAAGGTCAGCGAGGACCAGCTGTTCTACCTGATGAGCCGTGGCCTGACCGAGACCGAGGCGATGGCGATGATCGTCCGCGGCTTCGTCGAGCCGATCGCGCGCGAGCTGCCGATGGAGTACGCGCTGGAGCTCAACCGGCTGATCGAGCTGCAGATGGAGGGCGCGGTCGGCTGACCCCCGGCCGCCACCGCCCACCGACTTTTCGAGCTTTTCGAGGAAGAGAGCACTACGACAGCCATGGCTGACGTCCAGAACACCACCGGCTCCACCACCGCCGGTTCGATCGAGGTCGGCACCGCCGGCGCGGGCGCGCAGCTCGCCGGCCCCGGCACCGGCCGGACCGGGGTCCAGCAGCCGATCGACGCGCGCGTCGCGGTCAAGCCGTCCTTCGACGTGAACGACTTCCCGGTGCCGCACGGCCGCGAGGAGGACTGGCGGTTCACCCCGCTGCACCGCCTCGGCGGGCTGCACGACGGCACCGCCGCCGCCTCCGAGCGTGGCGAGGACAAGGTCGAGTTCACCCTGCCGGACGGCGTCACCGCCGAGACCGTCGGCCGCGACGACGCCCGCCTGGGCAAGGCCGGCACGCCGGTCGACCGGGTCGCCGCGCAGGCCTTCAGCGCCTTCGAGCAGGCGCTCGTGGTCACCGTCCCCAAGGACGCGGTGCTGACCGAGCCGGTCAAGATCGACGTGAGCGCCGAGGGCGGGGTCCGCTTCGCCCACGTGGTGATCGACGTCAAGCCGTTCGCCGAGGCCGTCGTGGTGCTCAACCACGCGGGCACCGGCACCCGGGCCGCCAACGTCGAGCTCCTGGTCGGCGACGGCGCCAAGCTCACCTTCGTCTCCGTGCAGGACTGGGAGCGGGACGCCGTCCACGTCGCCCAGCACAACGCGCTGGTCGGCCGGGACGCCTCGTTCAAGTCCGTGGTCGTCACCTTCGGCGGCGACCTGGTCCGCCTGCACCCGCGGGTCAACTACGCCGGCCCCGGCGGCGAGGCCGAGCTGTTCGGCCTGTACTTCGCCGACGCCGGCCAGCACCTCGAGCACCGCCTGATCATCGACCACGACACGCCGCACTGCCGGTCGAACGTGGCGTACAAGGGCGCGCTGCAGGGCCAGGACGCCCACGCGGTCTGGGTCGGCGACGTGCTGATCCGTGCCGCCGCGCTCGGCACCGACACCTACGAGCTCAACCGGAACCTGGTGCTCACCGACGGCGCCCGGGTCGACTCGATCCCGAACCTGGAGATCGAGACCGGCGAGATCGTCGGCGCCGGCCACGCCTCGGCGACCGGCCGCTTCGACGACGAGCAGCTGTTCTACCTGATGGCCCGCGGCATCCCGGCCGACGAGGCCCGCCGCCTGGTGGTCCGCGGCTTCTTCGCCGAGCTGCTCCAGCAGATCGGCGTGGCCGAGGTCCAGGAGCAGCTCATGGAGAAGATCGAAGCCGAGCTGGAAGCGGCGGTCTGATCCCCATGAGCTTCCTCCGTGCCTGCGCGCTGAGCGACCTCCAGGAGGACGTGCCCAAGCGCGTGGACCTCAACGGCGTGCCGGTCTCGATCGTCCGCACCGAAGAGGGGGTGTTCGCGATCAACGACACCTGCTCGCACGCGAACGTCTCGCTCTCCGAGGGTGAGGTCGAGGACTGCATGATCGAGTGCTGGCTGCACGGCTCCAGCTTCGACCTGCGCACCGGCAAGCCCTCCGGCCTGCCCGCCACCAAGCCGGTCGCTGTCTACCCCGTAAAGATCGAAGGGGACGATGTGCTCGTCTCCGTCAACCAGGAGTCCTGAGTACACATGGCTACCCTTGAAATCCGCGACCTGCACGTCTCCGTCGAGGCCGAGAACGGCCCGCGCGAGATCCTGAAGGGCGTCGACCTGACCGTGAAGCAGGGCGAGACCCACGCCATCATGGGTCCGAACGGCTCCGGCAAGTCCACCCTGGCCTACTCGCTGGCGGGCCACCCCAAGTACACCGTCACCGGCGGCTCGGTGCTGCTGGACGGCGAGGACGTCCTGGAGATGTCCGTCGACGAGCGCGCCAAGGCCGGTGTCTTCCTGGCCATGCAGTACCCGGTCGAGGTCCCGGGCGTCTCGGTCAGCAACTTCCTGCGCACCGCCGCCACCGCCGTCCGCGGCGAGGCCCCCAAGCTGCGGCTGTGGGTGAAGGAGGTCAAGGAGGCGATGGCCGCCCTGCAGATGGACCCGGCCTTCGCCGAGCGCAACGTCAACGAGGGCTTCTCCGGCGGTGAGAAGAAGCGCCACGAGATCCTCCAGCTGGAGCTGCTCAAGCCGAAGATCGCGATCCTCGACGAGACCGACTCCGGCCTGGACGTCGACGCGCTGCGGATCGTCTCCGAGGGCATCAACCGGGTCCGCTCGACCGGCGAGGTCGGCACCCTGCTGGTGACCCACTACACCCGCATCCTGCGGTACATCAAGCCCGACTACGTCCACGTCTTCGCGGGCGGCCGCATCGTCGAGTCCGGCGGTGCCGAGCTGGCCGACAAGCTGGAGGAAGAGGGCTACGAGTCGTATGTGAAGGGCGGCGCGTCCGAGTGACCCATACCCTTACCGGCCTGCTCGACACCGACGCGATCCGCAAGGACTTCCCCGTCCTGCAGCGCCTGCTGCACGAGGAGAAGCCGCTGGTCTACCTGGACAACGCGGCGACCTCGCAGAAGCCGCGTCAGGTGCTCGAGGCGCTGAACGCCTACTACGAGCGGCACAACGCCAACGTCCACCGCGGCGTGCACGTGCTCGCCGAGGAGGCCACGGCGATGTACGAGGGCGCCCGCGACAAGGTCGCGGCCTTCGTCAACGCGCCGAGCCGCAACGAGGTGATCTTCACCAAGAACGCCTCGGAGTCGCTCAACCTCGTGGCCAACATGCTCGGTTGGGCCGACGAGCCGTACAAGGTCGACGCCGACTCCGAGATCGTGATCACGGAGATGGAGCACCACTCCAACATCGTCCCGTGGCAGCTGCTGTCGCAGCGCACCGGTGCGAAGCTCAAGTGGTTCGGGCTGACCGACGAGGGCCGGCTCGACCTGTCGAACATCGACGAGCTGATCACCGAGAAGACCAAGGTGGTCTCCTTCACCCTGGTCTCCAACCTGCTGGGCACGATCAACCCGGTCGAGACGATCGTCCGCCGGGCCCAGGCGGTCGGCGCGCTGGTCGTCATCGACGCCTCGCAGGCCGCGCCGCACATGGTGCTGGACGTGCAGGCGCTGGAGGCCGACTTCGTCGCCTTCACCGGCCACAAGATGCTGGCCCCGACCGGCATCGGCGTGCTCTGGGGCCGCCAGGAGCTGCTGGAGGACCTCCCGCCGTTCCTCGGCGGCGGCGAGATGATCGAGACCGTCACCATGGGCTCGTCCACCTACGCCCCGGCGCCGCACAAGTTCGAGGCCGGCACCCCGCCGATCGCCCAGGCGGTCGGGCTGGGCGCGGCCATCGACTACCTGTCGGCGATCGGCATGGACAAGATCGCCGCGCACGAGCACACGATCACCGAGTACGCGGTGGAGCGCCTGCTGGAGGTCCCGGACCTGCGGATCATCGGTCCGCGCACGGCCGTGGACCGCGGCGCCGCGATCTCCTTCACCCTGGGCGACATCCACCCGCACGACGTGGGCCAGGTGCTGGACGAGCAGGGCATCGCCGTGCGCGTCGGGCACCACTGCGCGCGGCCGGTCTGCCTGCGGTACGGAATTCCGGCGACCACGCGGGCGTCGTTCTACCTGTACTCGACGCCGGGCGAGGTCGACGCGCTGATCGACGGCCTGCACCACGTCCGGAACTTCTTCGGCTGACGGGACGGGGCAGGACGACCATGAAGCTCGACTCGATGTACCAGGACATCATCCTGGACCACTACCGCAACCCGCACGGCAAGGGGCTGCGGGACGGCGACGCCGAGGTGCACCACGTCAACCCGACGTGCGGCGACGAGATCACCCTGCGGGTGAAGCTCGACGGCGCGAAGGTCACCGACGTCTCGTACGAGTCCCAGGGCTGTTCGATCAGCCAGGCCAGCGCCTCGGTGCTGAACGACCTGGTGGTCGGCAAGACCGTCGGCGAGGCGCAGGCCGTCCAGGAAGCCTTCCTGGAGCTGATGCAGAGCAAGGGCCAGGGCGAGGGCGACGAGGAGGTGCTGGAGGACGCGGTCGCGTTCGCCGGCGTCTCCAAGTACCCCGCCCGGGTCAAGTGCGCCCTGCTCAGCTGGATGGCCTGGAAGGACGCCACCGCCCAGGCGCTCGCCCAGAACCCCGTCGTGAACGACTGACCTGCAGAGGAGGACAGAACCAATGAGTGACGAAACCCCCTCCGCTGTGGAGGAGCAGCCGAACGGCGGCATCGTCGGCACCACCGCCGGCACCGTCTCGGTCGAGGACCTGACCGAGGCCCTGATGGACGTCGTCGACCCCGAACTGGGCATCGACGTCGTCAACCTGGGCCTGATCTACGGCATCCACATCGACGAGTCCGACGTGGCCACCATCGACATGACGCTCACCTCGGCGGCCTGCCCGCTGACCGACGTCATCGAGGACCAGGCCAAGACCGCCACCGACGGCCTGGTCCAGGACCTGCGGATCAACTGGGTCTGGATGCCGCCGTGGGGTCCGGACAAGATCACCGACGACGGCCGCGAGCAGCTGCGCGCGCTGGGCTTCAACGTCTGAGGTCGTGCGGTGGTTTTTTCGGCGCCGCCGCCTGGAACGGGTCTCCGTTCCGGGCGGCGGCGTTTTCCGTTCTCGGGTGTCACGTCGCGGTGACGGGGGGCGTTGGAGGGTGGGCGCAGGCTTTTCGAGGAGGTGGGGAGAATGACCCCCCGACGGATCCTGCGCACTGGTGTGAACACGATGATGGCGGCGGTTCTGGGGCTCGGCGGCGCCGCGCTGGGGGCGTCCGCGGCGCACGCCCAGGACTTCGGGCCGGACACCTGCCGCCAGGGCTTCGTCTGGAGGGACGCCAGGCCCGGGGACCACGTCTGCGTGATCCCGCAGCACCGTACCGATGCGGCGTCCGACAACAGCCAGGCGGGGGCGCGGACCCTGCAGAACGGTTTCTGCGTTTCGAGCTTCGTCTGGCGCGAGGCGTGGGCCGGGGACCACGTCTGCGTGATCCCGCAGCACCGTACCGATGCGGCGTCCGACAACAGCCAGGCCGACGACCGGAGGCTGGCGGTGCGCGTCTGGGACGGCGACAACGGCGCCGGCCGCCTGAAGATCAGCGGCGACCACTTCAACATCGGCGGGCTGGTGCGGGTCGAGATCAGGCTGAGCCCCACCGGCAGCGTGCAGTGGACGGACACCGTGACGGCCACCCAGCACGGCGGGTTCGCGGGCGGCAGCTTCGGCGTGGTGCCCGGGAACCCGTTCAGCTGTGCGACGAAGAACGCCGTGGCGCGGGCGACCGACCTGACCTCCGGCCGGACCACCGCCTGGATCCCGGTCGGGTACTGCTTCAACCTCTGAGCCGTCGCCGGTGAGTCGGGTGCGGTCGACAGCGCAGGGCGGGCGGCGCAGCATGGAGAAGGGGCTGATCTGTGCGCGAATGGATGGGGTGGTTCGATGGCCTGCGGCGATCGGTGCTCCCCGGCTCCCGGCGCGGGCGTGCGGCTCGCCCTGCTCGGCGGCTTCGGCCTCTCGGCCGGTGACGCGTCGGTGCCCGTCTCCGCGGGGGCGGAACGATTACTCGCCTTCGTGGCGCTGTGCTGCAACGGGAACGTGCCGCGCGCCCTGGTGGCCGGGACCCTCTGGCCGGACGCCGCGGAACGCTGCGCCTCCGCGAGCCTGCGCTCGGCGCTGTCCCGGCTCCCGGCGGCGGGTCGGGAGGCGCTGGAGGTCGGCCAGACCGAGCTGAGGCTGGCCGACGGCGTGGGCGTGGACCTCCGCGAGGCGAGGACGCTGGCCCACCGGATCCTGGCCCCCGACGCGGCCCCCGCCCGGGCCGGCTTCGGGCTGGCGGCCGTCGAGGACCTCTCGGCGGACCTGCTGCCGGGCTGGTACGAGGACTGGACACTGCTGGAGGCGGACAACTGGCGGCGCCTGCGAGTCCACGCCCTGGAGGCCCTGGCCGGCGCCTTCGTCGGCGCCCGCCGCTTCCCCGAGGCGGTGGCCGCCGCCGGCGCCGCCGTCCGCGCCGACCCGCTGCGCGAGAGCAGCCACGCCTGGATGGTCAGGGCGCACCTCGCGGAGGGCAACCCGGGCGAGGCGCTGGCGGACGTCGAGTGCTACGAGCGGCGGCTGCGCGCGGAGCTGGGGCTGTGCGCGCCTGATCGGCTACGGCGTTTAGTGGCCGGGGTGGGGTAGCCGGCGGGGCAACCAGTCGCCGACCAATGCCCTTCATGATCCGGTCGAAGGCCGGACGTCCGGTCCGGTCCACGCGCCGACGGTTGAGGGCGGAAGGGCCGTCGATACTCACCCCGACACGGAACCCGTACGCGGTGAGGAAGTCGCACCAGGCCGGTGTGATCAGTACGGCGTTGGTCTGCACCGAGTGCTCGACCAACCCAGCCTGCCGCAACGGCTCGAACGGGGCCAGTAGCTCCGCGAGTCGCGTGCGGCCGACGGCCAGCGGCTCGCCGGCGTGCCAGACCACCTCGACCGGCTCCGGTGACGCGGTATCGGCGAACTCGGCGACGGAACGGGCCACCGCCTCGGCGATCGCGACCGACATCGGTGCCCGCCGCTTGCGGTCGGGCAGGTAGCAGTAGGTGCAGTCCAGATTGCAGAAAGAGTCAGCCTGGACAACGACCGTCCTCGGACGACGGGCGATGCGGCGCCGATACGGGGCCGGGGAGTGCATCATGCTGCTCCTCCAAGGGCGGAGACTGGGCCGGCGCAGGGCCGTTCACGGGGCGGGATCCTGCGCGGGGGCCGCCCGGGGCGGGCGGCGTGCAATCAGTGAACGACAGTCACGAGCCGCACGGTGAGGCAAAGTTGCTGGCGCACTGGTCCCATTCCGACCGGAAAACTTGACCGTCCCATTGCCTGACCCCATGCACGGCACGTGACAACGCGACTACGTTGACCTCATGCTGGCCAATGTCCCGCTCCGCCTCCGGATGTCCGAACGCCGCATGACCAAGGCCGAGTTGGCACGCGAAGTGAATACCGAGATCAGGACCCTCACGGGGAAGCTCGGCTCCGTGTCAGAGCGCACGGTGCACAACTGGCTGACCGGTGCGACCCGGTGGCCGCCGGTGAAGATCCGCCTCGCACTCAGGGCAGTATTCGCATGTACGCCCGAAGACCTGGGCTTCGTCCCGACCGGGCGGGCCCGCACCACACCGGAGGACGACGTGAGGCGACGCGACTTCATAGCGGCGGCCGGAGGCGCGGCCGTGACCGTGCTCACGAGCCCCCCGCCGTGGCATCGAGTGGCCGTATCGGCGTCAGTGACGTGCGGAGACTGCAGGCCCGCTTCGCCGAGGTCATCGCCAGCGACCACCGCCACGGCGGTCGGCTCGGCATCGAGACCAGGGCGACCGCGCTCGCCGAGGAAGCCCTCGACCTGCAGAAGAACGGCACCGCGACTCAGCGGGTCCGGGCCCAGCTGTACGCGTGCGCGGCATCGTTCATGTCCTCGGCGATGTGGGCCGCGATCGACGGCCGTCGCTTCGACGCAGCCCTCGAACACCACCAGAAAGCTGCCACCCTGGCGGCGATGTCCGGCGACTCCGGCATCCAGTTCCGCATCTGGTCCCACGCGGGCAGCCTGTACCGGCACCTCGGGCAGGTGGGCGACGCGCTCGCCGCCAATGAGGTCGCCCGCGGCCTGCCGATCGCCCGACGCGACCCGCTGTTCGCCTCCCTCGGACACGCCCGCCACGCGGCGATCCACGGCCTGACCGGGGACTCCAACGCGGTCCGCCGGTCCATCGGGCACTCACAGGACGCCCTCAACCGAGCCGACCTCGACATCTCCCGACCAGTGTGGATCACCGCTTTCTACGACCAGTCCGAACTCGACTCCCTCGCCCTCGCCGCTCACCTCGCGGCCGGGAACTGGGAGGAGGCGGAAGCACACGCGCACCGCAGCATCGCCCAGCGGCGCGACACCATGCAGAGGTCACGAGCGATCACCACCGTCCGGCTCGCCCGCGCCCAGCTCGGGCAGGGCGATCTGGAGCCCGCGGTCGCCACCGCCATGTCCGTCCCGGCCGAGGACTCCGCGCACCCCCGCGTCACCCGGATGTTGGCCGCCTTCGGCACCTCGCTGCATGAGCTGGCCGGCGGCAGTGGCCCGGACCGCACCTGGACGGCATACGCCCACAACACCTGGAGGACCACCGCGTGACCGTCGAACTCCGCCACCACACCACCCTGCCCCCCGAGGCCCGGCAGGATCTGCTGGACGTGTACGCCGATGTGCGGGCCCCCCTGCTGCACCTGCCGAACTACCGCGTCGACGTGTTCGCCGAACGCCTCGACCGGCATGCCACCGAGCCCGGCTTCGAGCTCGTCCTCGGCTACGACGGCGAGGTGCCGGTCGGCTACGCCTACGGCAACACGATCGAGGCGGGCGACCGGTACTGGAAGCGCATGACCGAGCCCCTTCCGGACGGCTACACCGAAGCCCCGGCTCTGGCCATCAAGGAAATCGGCGTCCGGACCCGCTGGCGCGGCACGGGTGCCGCCCGCCGGATCCACGACGAGCTGCTGCGCCGCCGCGTTGAGGGCCGTGTCACCCTTCTGGTCAACCCGCTCGCCGGGGACGGCAAGGTCCAGCGGCTCTACGAGACCTGGGGCTACCAGGCGTTCAACGCTCAACAGCCCTCTCCGGACTCGCCCCGACTGACTGCGATGATCCGCCCGATCCACTGAGCCTGGGGCGGCGGCGCCTGGTAGCGCACACCGATGTTGCGTTGACGTGATGTGGGTTCCTCGAAACTCGCTGACCCGCTTCATCGACGCCGATACTGTCTTCCCACCCATCCTGGCCTCCCTGGAGGAGCAGACGTGACACAGCAGACTGCGGAGGAACGCCCGGGCATTGCCGCCGCGATCGTGGTTCACGAAGGCCGCGTCCTGATGGTCCGGCGACGGGTCAGCGAGGGCCAGCTCTCCTGGCAGTTCCCGGCCGGTGAGATCGAGGCCGGCGAGTCGCCCGAGGAGACGGCTGTCCGTGAGACGGCGGAGGAGACTGGGCTCGGCGTAACCGCCGTCAAGCTCCTGGGCGAGCGGGTTCACCCGAAGACCGGCCGACTGATGTCGTATACGGCCTGCGAGGCCGTCAGCGGCACCGCCGAGGTGGTCGACACGGAGGAGCTGGACCAGCTCGCGTGGGTGGCTCTCGCCGAGATCCCCGAGTACGTGCCGTACGGGCTCTTCGAACCGGTGCAGGCGTACTTGGAGATTGCGCTCACTGTCTGAGCCGATAGCTCTACGGGCGGCCACCCGTAGAGCTATCGGTCACACCGGTGTCGCCATGAAACTCGTCCGCACCGACGCCTGGCTCACCGACACGACCTCACATTTCAGCTGATGATTACGGACGTTCCGAGGATCGATGAGAGCTTGCGCAACTTGGCTGTGGTTGCGCTGCCCGCGCTCGCCTTCTGCGCGATCACCCCGGGCAGCCCCTGATGCCGAGCCCAGCCGGGCGCGGCCGAGCACACCTCGAGCAAGGTGTCCAGGGCGGTGTCGGACTGCCGGGTTTCGGCTTGTGCGAGCGCCACGTCCAGCAGCATCCGGTTACGCGCTGACGGGGTGAGCGAGCTGATGTCGCCGATCGACTGGAACAGGCTGAGCGCCTTGCCCGGCCGGCCAGTTGAGACGGAGATTCCAATCGCCTGTGCGGTGACCGTTGCCGGCCCGAACGCCGTACCGTTCACCATGACGTCCCTGCCCATCCGGGCCGCTACCGCAAGCCCCTGCGACAGCAGATCGTCGGCGCCATCCACATCCCCTTGACGGGCAGCGACGACGGCCGCGAAGGTCACGTGCCATCCGTAAGTGGCGAGCATGCCGAGATCCCGATCCCTGTACCTGGGCTCGATGGACTCGTACGACATGCGGGCCGTCTCCTCCGCCTGGTCGAGCCGGGCATCCCGCACGTAGATCCACGACCGGCCAGACGCGATCATGGCCGAGCGGACGGTGTCCCCGGTGTGGTCGGCCTGGTATTGCGCGTGTCCGATCCCGGCGTACGCGAGATCGCGGGCGCCGAACTGGTTCGCCACGTAGGCGGCGAGCCGGTAGGCATCCGCGAGGATGCCTACCGCCGCGCTCTTCTGGTCGACCGGAGCGGCCTTGAGTGTGGCGGCGGCCTCGCGCAGTGCCGGGGCGACGCGTACTTTGGCGCCCACGTAGTTGCCGGAGCGGTAGGCCTCCCATGCGGCGGCGAGTCCGGCCGCGAGTTCGGCCGGGGGTGGGGGCTGTACATCGACGCCGACGCCGGCGGCGGTGTCGTGGACGGTGCGGGACAGCTCGCGCATCATCGCCCGGTCGGCGCCGTGCATCGCGCGGCGAGGGGCCTGTTGGCCGAGGATCACCGACACGTCGGTGTGGAGCGCGGCCGAGATTCGCAGCAGCGTCTGGAGGCTGCCGCCGAGGTTGCGCTCGGCCTTGCGGATCGTCGCCACCGACAGGCCAGCAGCTTCGGCAAGCTGTTCCTGAGTCATGTCCGGTCCGCGGAGAAGCTTGATGCGCTCGCCTGTGGTGTAGTCGGTCCACTGCGTCATCCCTGGTTCCCTTGCGGGTACACGGCCGTACTCGGAAGGTACCCGCTCCCTTGGGTGGGTGGGCGCGCTTTGGTTCCGTGGAGCTTTCGTCAACCTGCTGCCGCGCAAACCGCTCCTTCGGAGGAAAGGTTTGCGTGGCAGTGGTATATCTGCGAGCGGGCGGCCAGGCTGGTGCCGCGACCTCGGAGGGAGCGAAGTCATGTCGGTGATTGCGTTTGCGCAGTTGCTTCTGCCTGACTCGCCGTACGCCATGTGGGTCCGGGGGGAACTGGAGGAGTACCTCCGGCTCCCGGATGACGGCACGCGGGTTGAGGTGATCGGAGGGGAGATCGTTGTGTCCCCATCGCCGGTGTACCTCCATGAGGGGATCCTCGTGGACATCCAGGACTCGGTGGCGGTCGCGAGAGCTGCCGACCCGGCGTTCCCGTGGCGGGCTATTCGGACGATCAACCTGGACCTGATCGAGATCGGGGAGGGCTATATCCCGGACATGGCGATCGTGCATCGGGACGTCGATGCCGAGAATCGAGCAAAGGATGTGCTGTATGTCCACCCGGGCGATCTTGAACTGGTGGTTGAGGTGACATCCACGTCGAACGCCCGCCATGACCGTCGCCCGATGTTCGGGCGCCAGGTCAAGTCCACCAAGTGGAATGGTTACGCGCGGACCGGAATTCCGTACTACCTGCTGGTGGACCGTGACCCGCGGCAGCCCGGTACCACGTTGTTCGGCAAACCGAACAAGGCTGAGGGGACGTACGAGGTATTGGAGGAGTGGAAGTTGGGCGAGACCGTCCGGCTGCCAGAGCCGTTCGATTTCGAGATCAGCCCCAATGCCTGGGAGCCCTGGCAATCGTAGGGCCGGAGTGAAACGCCGCTGCCCGGGACTTCGGAGGAAGTCCCGGGCAGCGGCGTTCTCGTGTGCGGTCAGGCGCGCTTGGGCTTGCCGGTGGCGGCCAGGGCGACGGCGAGCGGGCCGAGGCCGAGGTGCTGCTGGAGGAGCGGGTAGATCGGCGTCGCCAGGTTGGCACCGATCAGCATCAGCAACAGGGCGACCGAGACCAGGCGGAGCTTGGCGACCATGTCGGAGTCGGACGGGCCCCGGCTTCTTCCCGCTGACTTCCCGTCGTCCCCCAGCGGGTCGCGTTGACCTTCTCTCCCTCGGCGCGGTTTCGTGGGGGACACACCAGATGACTACGTAGAGTAGTTGCATGGACTCGCTGCGCCATGTTGCTCGCGCGGCATGCCGCCCGTTCCTTACGAGGGAGCAGTGTGAAGATCCGTCACCTCCTCACCGCCCTTACCACCACCGCCGTCCTGTTCGCGGGCTCGCCGGCCTCTGCCCAGGTGGCGGTGTCCCATGACGGAGCCGGTACGGTGCAGGGCCGACCCGGCCCTGACGCCGAGCGGTCGTTGACCGAATGCTCAGCGGAGTACCTCAACGGGGACAAGCGGCTGGGGCCCCTGCGCCTGCCCGTCCTCGGGCTCGCCGGCAAGGAGCTCACGGGCTACCAGCCCACCAACGATCTGGGCCCCCAGCGGTTCCTGGACCTGTACTGGAAGGACGAGGGCTGGGTCTACCCGGCGCAGAACGGGTACATCGTCAATCCGGACGGGAGCCCGCAGCGAGCCCTCCTCACCTTTCAGGTCGGTCAGGACATCGACCGATACGGGAGTGAACGCGGTGCCTTCCTCGCCCCCGAGGGGACGCCGTACGCGCAGCGGGCGATCCCGCCGATGAACCTCGACGGCGATCCGGCGGCCGGTTGCAACTACTACGACTACCGGGTGATCAAGGAGTTCACCGTCTACTCGGGGACCGTCGCTCCCTGGTTCGCCCAGCCCGGACTCGGCACCCAGTACGAACTGGACTACACCCTCATCCCCGGCGCTCCCACTCCGGACCAGGGCTTCGGCGTCAAATGGCTGGTCGACAACCACTACCTGGAGCGGATCATCTCGCCGACGTCGCCTCACTGAGCGCCGCATACGAGGTGCTGGGGGAGTGGAAGTCCGGCGAATCGGTCCGGCTTCCGAAGCCGTTGGATTTCGAGATCAGCACCGAGAGGTGGCCGCCCTGGCCAGGGTGGAACGCCGCTGCCCGGGACTTCGGAGGAAGTCCCGGGCAGCGGCGTTTTCGTACCGGGTCAGGCTGTCTTGGGCTTGCGGGCGACGGCGACCGCGAGGGCGGTGCAGAGGAGGGCCGCCACGGTGGCGAAGCCGCTGATGGCGGGGAGGAGGCCGTAGCTCCTGACCAGGGCGCCGACGGCGATGATGGGCAGGGAGCTGCCGAGGTAGACGATGATCCACAGGGAGCTCATCTCGGAGCCCCGGCGTTCCGGGTTCATCGCGGCGACGGCGGTGGTGAACAGGGAGCGGAACGCGACGCCCTGGCAGGCGCCGCCGAGGACGCTGCCGATGAACAGCAGCGCCGGGGTGCCGGTGTAGCCGGCGGCGACGACCAGGGCGAGGCCGGTGGCCAGGCCGGTCATGCCGAGGGCGATCACCAGGCGGTCGGAGGTCGGGGGCACGATCAGCTGGGCGGCGGCCGAGGAGCCGAGCAGGAGGGCGGCCACGATGGCGCCGGTCAGGTGCGAGGGGGTGTGCAGCAGCTTGGCGGAGAAGGCCGGGGCCAGGCTGAGGTAGACGCCGAAGACCGCGTAGGAGATGAAGCCGGCCGCGGAGGCCAGCAGGAACTCGCGGCGGCCGGTCTGCGGCAGCCGCAGGCGCTGCGGGCGCAGGTGGGCCGGGGTGGTGATCCGGGGCGGGGACGCCGGCGGGCGGTTGCGGCCGGGCATCCGGGGGTGGACGACGGCCAGCGGCACGCAGAGCGCCAGCAGGGCGATGGCGTGCAGCAGGAAGGGCGTCAGCAGCGGGTCGGAGCCGCCGGACAGCAGGGCGCCGACGATCGGGCCGAGGGCGACGCCGCCCGCGGAGCAGGCCAGGGTGAGCTTGGCGGCGAGCGTCGGGTGATCGGGCAGCAGGTCGCCGAGGGCGGCTCCGGCGGCGCCGGTGGAGAGGCCGACGGCGATGCCCTGGATGGCACGGCCGACCGCCAGCTGCCAGAAGCCGCCGGAGGTGGCGAACACGACGTCGCCGGCGGCGGCCAGGGCGACGGCGGGCAGGATCAGGGCGCGGCGGCCGAGGTGGTCGGACCAGTGGCCGACGATGGCCAGCACCGGGACCAGCGCGAACACGTAGATCGTGAAGAGGATGGTGGTGTCGAGCGGGCCGAGGCCGAGGCGCTGCTGGAGGAGCGGGTAGATCGGCGTCGCCAGGTTGGCGCCGATCAGCATGAACAGCAGGGCGGCGGCGACCAGGCCGACGCGGACTCCGCGCATCGCGTTCCAGCGGCTGATCGCGGCGAGCTGGAGCTGCGCGCGCGGCGCGAGCTCCAGGGGGAGCAGGGCCTCCGACAGTCGGCGTCCGTCGAGCTGCGCGGTGCGCAGGCCGGAGCCGGCGGGGGAGAGGTCCGCCATGTGAGGGGTCTCCTGTGGCAGGGCACCACCGGGTCGGCGGGGTGTGCCGGTGCGCCCGTCCTGAGGCGCTGTGGTGTGGCCGCGGTGCGGGGCTCCCTGGTGGAGCGGATGAGCTGAGGATTCGGGCTTCGTTGCCCGGTGGACTGCACGGGGTGTGCGCAGACACCAGTTCGAAGGATAAAGGGTGGGCGCACGGAAGCGCCGCGCGCCCCTGCGCGCGCCCCTCGAGGCCGGGCATCGCGGGTGTCCGACCTATACGCTGAGGAGGTAGATCGACACGCGGAGCTGTTCGGGCTGACCGCGCTGGCTGAGGGAGAGCGCACAACGATGGCCGGACGACGTCGGAAGAACGCGGGGGCTTCGGCGGGAGAGGGCGCGGGCGAGGCTGTCCTGCCCGCTGACCTGGAGCTGCAGGACCTCTACGGGGCGTTCGCCGCGCACGGTCTGGACGACGAGGACCTGGACGACGCGGCGGTGCTGGTACCGCCGGTGAAGCTGCCCGCCGAGCAGGAGCTGGCCGAGCAGGCGAAGGCCGTGCCGATGTTCGGCTACGCGCTGGCGCTGGCCCGCTGGGCGGCGCCGCACCGGGTGGTGGACGAGTTCGGCGACCTGGTCGAGGAGGACCGGGCGCCCGCCGCGCGGCTGCTGGGGCTGGCCCCGGCCGAGGGCGAGGTGCCGGAGGAGGCCGAGGTCGAGGCGCTGCGGGCCTGGTCGCTGGCCTGCGACCTGGACCTGGTGGAGCTGGGTACGACCAAGGACGGCGAGCACGTCGCGGTGCCGGGGCCGGACCTGGAGCCCGCCGAGCAGGGGGACCCGGACACCGTCCTGGAGCTGTGGCTGACCGCGGCCGGGATCGTCCGGGAGCTGGCGGTGGAGGCGGACTCGCTGCCGGAGGAGGAAGAGGAAGAGGGGGCCGCCGAGGAGGACGAGGACGGCCTGAACGAGGTCGAGGAGGCCCGGGACGTCGCCGCCGAGCTGCTCGACGAGGCGCTGCAGGTGCTGTACGAGACCACCGCCTTCGCCGACCCGGGCAACGAGACCGTGCCGCTCGGCGTGCTGGCCGCGCTGCTGGTGGTGCCGGAGGGCGAGGAGCCGAGCGAGGAGCTGCTCGGCGACATCACCGACGTGATGGTCGCCCTGGACCCGATGCTGGGCGACCTCGCCGAGCTGGGCCTGCTGGACTACCGGCCGATCGACCCGGAGCTGTTCGACGAGGAGGAGGACGAGGAGCCCGCCGTCGTCGGCGAGGCGCCGCTGGACGAGGAGGAGTCGGCCCGCTTCGGGCTGGTCCGGCTCACCCCGCTCGGCCAGTACGGCGTCCGGCAGTGGCTGCTGGAGGACGGCTACGACGCGCCGCTGGTCGGCGAGCTGGCCCAGGGGGACGCGGCCGAGCTGCTGCGCGGGGTGTGCGAGTCGGCGAACGTGCTGCCGGAGGAGGAGCTGCGGGTCTGGGTGGCCGGCCGGGAGCCGGAGCCGGCGGCGCGCGAGCTGCTGGCGGCGGCGCGCGGAAACGACGCGTACGGCCCGCTGCGCCGGATGCTGTGCGTCTCGGCGCTGAACCTGCTGGGGGCGGGCGCCGAGCCCGCCGTCCGGGAGGTGCTGGACGACCCGGAGCTGGGCGGTGCGGCCCGGGCCTGGCTGTCCGCGCTGGGCGCGGCGGGCGTGCCGGCGCCGGACCGGGCGATGGCGCTGTGGACGGTGGTCGACACCTTCGCCGCCCAGCTGCTGGACAACGGCGGCGACGCCGAGCTGCTGCGCGAGCTGATCACCGACCTGCCGGTGAACGGCGATCCGGTGGAGTGGTTCGGCGAGCTGTGGCGGGTCGACCACCCGTACACGGCGGACGTCCTGGAGGCGATCGGCGAGCTGCACCCGGACCGGGCGCTGGCCAAGGAGGCACGCAAGGCGGCCTTCAAGGCGCGCTCCCGGGGCTGATCAGGGCAGGTCCAGCGAGCCCGCCTCGGTGAAGGGGAAGAACGGGTTGTGGGCCAGCTCCCACAGGTGCCCGTCCGGGTCCTCGAAGTAGCCGGAGTAGCCGCCCCAGCTGGTCGGGACCGGCGGCTTGACCACCACGGCGCCGGCCTCGACAGCCGTCCGCAGCGCGGCGTCCACCAGCGCGGGGGACTCCAGGTTCACCGCGAGGGTGACGCCGCGGAAGGAGGGTTCGCCGGTGGCGGGCACGCCCGCGTCGGCGGCCAGCTCCTCGCTGGGGAAGAGGCCGAGCACCGAGTCGGCGGTGCGGAACCAGACGATCTCCGGGCTGGAGGCGGAGGAGCGCTTCCAGCCGAGGTCCTCGTAGAAGCGGGCGCTGCGCTCGAGGTCGGAGACGCCGAGCGTGACGATGCTGATCCGGGCGGGGAAGGCGGCCCGGGCCGCGCTGTTCTGTGCTGTCATGCCGCCAGCGTAGGGAGGGCGGCTGACAACCGGCCCGACTGACACGGCCACCGCCCCCGTCCGACAGCCGAGCTGATGACCCGGCAGCTGCGGGCACGTAAGGTGGCGTCAGCGGTGCGGGCGTGAGGACTCGGGGGTGCGGCACAGGATGGCGCGGGAGAACGGCGGAAGGCCCCAGGAACCCCGGGAGGGGAACGCCGAGCGGTCGGCGCCGGAGCGGCCGGGCGAGCAGGATCGTTTCGCCGACCAGGAGGAGTTCTCCCGCCGGACCCTCACCGCGGTGGACTTCCCGGTGTACGGCGTGGCCGGACCGGCGGGTCGCGGGGAGGCACTGGCGGCCTTCGAGACCTGTGGCGGCGAACTGCGCTGGGTCGAGGTGCAGTGCGGTGACTGGACCACCGCGGCCGGGCCGTACGTGACCGTGCGCACCTACCGGCCGGGGGCCGACGACTGCGAGGTGCTGCCGGAGCTGGAGGACGTGGTCGAGGACGAACGCGACCGGGTCTACGAACAGTTGGGCATCGACGAGGGCGACGGGCCCGGTCTGGTGCGGGCGTTGCGCGAGTGGATCACCGTGGACGGCGAACCCTGCGCGGTGGAGGTGCACGAGGACCGGCCGGTGGCCCTGGTGGCGCCGGCGGGAGCGGGAACGGCGGGAACGGGACCGGTCGGCGGCGGGTCGGTCGGGCAGGTCTGGGCCGGGCGGCTGCGGGTCGGCGGGCAGGCCGTCACGGTGTGCGGGCGCGGGCTGCCTCCCGGCGGCGTCGAGCTCGGCGGGATCGGGGACTTCGAGTGCTACCTTCGCGGGCGCACCGAGCTGCTGCGCGACCTCGCCTCCCGGAGGGCCCGGTACGTGCCGGTCGAGGAACGTGAACTGCCGCCCGCCGTAGGACTGGAGGCGCACCGGGAGCTGATCGCCCAGAGCATCGCGGAGGCCGCCGCGATCGAGGCGCAGGTGCGGGTCGGGCGCACGCCGAGGCTGCCGCGCGGGCTGCGCGGGGACGTCTGCGCGGTGCGCTGGGAGGCGGCGGTGCGCCAGCAGATGCGGCTCGCCGCGGAGACCCGGGAGGAGGCCTCGGCGGCGGTGACCTCGATGGTCAACCACCTGAACCGGCTGTCCCAGCAGACGCATTGGCTGGTCGGCACGCCGGAGGGGGAGGCGGCGGTCGAGGAGGTGGTGCGGTACACGGTGTTCGCCAGCGAGGTGGCGAGCCTGCCGGCCCAGCGGGCCTGGGAGCAGCTCTGGCGGGAGCGGCCGGGCAGCGGCGGGGGCCGCGGCCGGGACGGCGGCTGGGAGGAGCAGCGGCTGGTGGAGCAGCTGTGGCTGTCGGCCTGGGAGCAGTGGCGGTCGGGGCGGGTCTGGTCGTAGTCGGGCCTGGTCGTAGGCGAGGCGGGTCGTAGCCGGGGCCGGGGTGGCTCGTAGCCGCTACTCGTCCGCGGGCAGCCGCAGTTGCAGCATCGCCAGCAGCCGCTGCTGCGGCTGGGCGAGGTCGATGCCGGTCAACTGTTCGGCGCGGCGCACCCGGTAGCGCAGGGTGTTGGGGTGGATGTGCAGGGCGTCGGCGGCGATCCGGACCTCGCCGAGCGCGTCCAGCCAGGCGAGCACGGACTCGGCGAGCCGGGTGCCGTGCCGGCGGTCGTACTCGGTGAGCGCGGTGAGCCGGGGGTCGCGCAGGCCGTCGCGTTCCTGGAGCAGCGCCAGCATCTCGCTGACCAGCACCTCGGCCTGGACGTCGATCAGCGCCGCGACGTCGAGGTCCACCCCGCCGCGGCCCATCGCGTCCAGGATGCGGTCCGCCTGGGCGCGGGAGTCCGGCACCTGGGCGAGGCCGTCGACGGTCGAGCCGATCGCGGCGCGCAGCGGGACGCCGAGGTGTTCCCGGGCGGCGGTGACCACCTCGTCGGCCCAGTCGCGCACGGTGGTCATCGGCAGGCCCGGCGGGAGTTCGGGCAGCAGCACGTAGACCCGGGACTCGATCGGGGCGAGCAGTGCGGTGCGGTGCCGGGCGGCGGTGTGCACCGAGATCAGGCCGGTGACGTCGGAGCGGTGCAGTGCCTCGGTGGTGTGGGCGCTGTAGGCCAGTACGGTGGCCGGGCGGCGCAGGTCCAGGCCGAGGTGGGTGGCCAGTGACTGGGGGCCGGTTGAGCCCTCCAGCAGGCCGGTCAGCAGGGTCTGGGTGAGCCGGACGTCGGCGGACAACTCGCGGCGGCGGCGCACCAGTTGGGCGGCGGCCACCCGGGCGGCGCCGATCAGGGCCTGTTCGGCCAGCGGGGCCAGCGGCTGGGCGCCCTCCTGCACCCAGATGGTGCCGAGCGGCTGTGCCCCGGCCCGGATGCCGACCGCGAGGCGTCGGCGCAGGCCGAGTTCGGGGTGCGGCTCGACCGCGATCGGGGTGTCCGAGCTGCGCAGGTGCTGGAAGATGCCCCACTCGCGGAGCTTGGAGAGGTACGGTTCCGGGCCCTGCCAGCCGAGGATGGACAGCCGGCGCAGGTCGTCGACCTCGTCGGAGTCGGAGGAGCGGGAGTAGGCGAGCACCCGGCTGGAGGTGTCCTCGATCGAGACGATGCCGTTGGTGAGCACGGCGACGGTCTGGGCGAGGGAGAAGAGGTCGCCGGCGTTGGGCTCGGGGGCGCCGGGGGAGTCCGGGGCGTCCGGGCCGGCGATGATCGCCCGGGCGAGCGAGTCGAGGTGCTCCCAGCGGGTCTCGCGGCGCACCGAGAGCAGGGCGACGCCGGCGTCGGTGGCGGCCTCGCGCAGGGCGTCGGCCTGGCCGGGGGCGTCCAGCTTGACCGCGACGGCGGCGGCGCCGGCCCGGCCGGCCGCGCGCAGGGCGGGGAGGGCGGCGCGGCCGCGGGCGCCGATCGCGAGGACGAGTTCGCCGGGGGCGGCGGTGGGCGGGTCCTCCGGGTCGAGGATCGCGACGTCGCGCACGGGGACGTCCAAACCCAGTGGGGCGGCCTGGAGTTCGACCAGGGGCTCGCCGAGGGACATCAGCAGTTGGCGGAGCGGAAGGCCGGGGGTGGTCACTCCGGGCCTCCTTCATCCGCTCGGACAACGGTGTGTGGTTGATTTTAGCCGGGCGGACAGGGTTCTGATCCGTCATTCCTAAATAGTTGACTCTGACTATTCGGAGGTGGATAGTCAGTACTGACCAAGAGATGAGGATGTCTCGTGGCGAAGCGACGCAAGGTGTCGAACCCGCTGGCCCTCGCGGTCCTGGCCGAACTCATGGCCGAGCCGATGCACCCGTACGAGATGGGTCGTCGGCTCAAGGAGCACGCCAAGGACCGCAACATCAAGTACAACCGCAGCTCGCTGTACATGGTCGTGGAGCAGCTGCGGAAGGCCGGGTTCGTCGCCGAGCAGGAGACCGTCCGCGACACCCAGCGACCCGAGCGCACCGTCTACGCCCTCACGGAGGAGGGGCGCACCGAGCTCCACGACTGGATGCGCGAACTCGTCGCCGAACCGCAGCACGAGTACCCCGCGTTCGGGGTCTCGCTGTCGCTGCTCATGGTGCTCCCGCCGGCCGAGGCCGTGGAGCTCCTGGAGCGGCGACGGGCCGCCCTGACCGCCGAGGTGGCGGAGATCCGGGCGACGCTGCGCAAGGCCACCGAGGAGGGCGTCGGCTGGCTCTTCCTGATCGAGGAGGAGTACCGGGTCGGCGGCATGGACGCGGAGATCGCCTTCGTCGAGCGCCTCATCACCCAGCTCCAGGAGCCGGACTTCGTCCGGACCTGGCAGGAGTACTTCGGGAGTCTGCAATGAGTGCACCGCGTACCGCTCGTACCGTCAAGAAGGCGCTGGTCATCGGCGGCGGGATCGCCGGCCCGGTGATGGCGCTGGCGCTGCGCAAGGCCGGCATCGAGGCGGAGGTCTTCGAGGCCTACGAGACCTCCGCCGAGGGCATCGGCGGGACCTTCATGATCGCGCCCAACGGGCTCGGCGCCCTCGCCGTCGTCGGCCTGGAGGCGGAGGTCGGCCGGATCGGGCAGCCGGTCGGGCCGATGGTGATCGAGGACGGCAAGGGCGGGGCGCTGGCCGAGTTCGCCGGCCTCCCCGACCTGCCGCGCGGGCGGCTGATGCGCCGCGCCGAACTGTACGAGGTGCTGCGACGGCGGTTGCGCGAGACGGGCGTCGAGGTCCGGCACGGCAAGCGTCTGGTCGGCGCCGAGGAGGGTGCCGACGGCATCACCGCACACTTCGCCGACGGCGGCAGCGCCACCGGCGACCTGCTGATCGGCTGCGACGGCACCGGTTCGACCGTGCGCACCCTGATCGACCCGGCGGCGCCCGCCGCCCAGTACACCGGTCTGCTCGGCATCGGCGGCTACAGCGCCTACCGGCTGCCCGGCCGGGCCGGGCGAGGCGAGACCGTGCACTTCGCCAACGGCGCCCGCGCCTTCTTCGGCTACTGGGGCCTGGCCGACGGCAGCGGCACCGCCTGGTTCAGCAACATCCCGCAGCCCGAGCCGCTGACCCAGGAGCAGGTCCGCGAGGCCGGGATGGCGGAGTGGCTGCGCCGCTGCCGCGAGCTGCACGCCGACGACCTGCCGGCCCGGGACGTGCTGCGGCAGGCCGACCCCGCCACCATGGAGACCTTCCCGCGGCTGGAGATCATGCCGTCCGTCCCGCACTGGTACCGCGGCCGGATGGTGCTGGTCGGCGACTCGGTGCACGCGCCGTCCAACAGCTCCGGGCAGGGCGCCTCGCTGGCCGTCGAGAGCGCCGTCGAACTCGCCCGCTGCCTGCGCGACCTGCCCGACCACACCGCCGCCTTCGCCGCGTACGAGGCGATGCGCCGGCCCAGGGTCGAGAAGATCGCCGCCGATGCGGCGCGCACCAACAGCCAAAAGGCTTCCGGGCCGGTCGCCCGGATGCTGTTCCGGGTGGTCGCGCCGATCGCGATGAAGACCTTCATGAGTCCGGAGAAGATGCTCCGGCCGGTGCACGGGTACCGGATCGACTGGGAGCGGCGGGTGGTGCCGGTGGGCCGTGCGGGGCGGGCCGCCTGACGGGCGGTCGTGACCGTCGCGTGACCGCCTTCGTCGGGCCGGACAACGCCGTACGGGGGAATTTAGCCGCCCGGCCAATCAAGTGGCCGGGCGGGCAGGAATAGCGTTCGTGCTGTGGCCTGCGTGCGACCCGCGCAGGCATCCCCCTCGCATCGAACGAAGGAGAGCGTGCGCCTCATGGACGCTGTGACCCAGGTCCCCGCGCCGGTGAACGAGCCGGTCCACAGCTACGCCCCCGGCAGCCCGGAACGGGCTCGTCTGGAGGCCAAGCTGAAGGAGCTGGGCGGCCAGGAGCCGGTCCAGCTGACCATGACGATCAACGGTGAGCGCCGGATGGGCGGCGGCACCGAGATCCACGTCGTCCAGCCGCACAACCACGCGGCTCGGCTCGGCACCCTGCGCAACGCCACCCAGGCCGACGCGCAGGACGCCATCGATGCTGCCCTGGCCGCTGCCCCGGCCTGGCAGGCGCTCTCCTTCGACTCCCGCGCCGCGATCTTCCTCAAGGCCGCCGACCTGCTGGCCGGCCCGTGGCGCGAGACCCTGGCCGCCGCCACCATGCTCGGCCAGTCCAAGACCGCCCAGCAGGCCGAGATCGACACCCCCTGCGAGCTGGTCGACTTCCTGCGCTTCAACGTGCACTTCGCCCGTCAGATCATGGCCGAGCAGCCGATCTCCTCGGACGGCGTGTGGAACCGCAGCGACCACCGCCCGCTCGAGGGCTTCGTCTACGCGATCACCCCGTTCAACTTCACCGCGATCGCCGGCAACCTGCCGACCGCGCCCGCGCTGATGGGCAACGTGGTGCTGTGGAAGCCGTCCCCGACCCAGCAGTACTCCGCGCACCTGCTGATGCAGCTGCTGGAGGAGGCCGGCCTGCCCAAGGGCGTCATCAACATGGTGACCGGCGACGGCCTGGACGTCTCCGCCGTCGCCCTGAAGCACCCGGCGCTGGCCGGCATCCACTTCACCGGCTCCACCGCCACCTTCCAGCACCTGTGGCGCACCGTGGGCGAGAACATCGCCGGCTACCGCACCTACCCGCGGATCGTCGGCGAGACCGGCGGCAAGGACTTCCTGGTCGCCCACCCGTCCGCCGACCTCGCCGTGCTGAAGACCGCGATGACCCGCGGCGCCTTCGAGTTCCAGGGCCAGAAGTGCTCGGCGCTGTCCCGCGCCTACGTCCCCGCCTCGCTGTGGGCGCAGCTGAAGGACGACTTCGCCGCCGAGGTCGACGGCCTCACCATGGGCGACGTCACCGACCTGTCCAACTTCATGTCGGCCGTCATCGACGAGCGCGCCTTCGCCAAGAACAAGGCCGCCATCGACCGCGCCCAGGCGGACCCGCAGGTCGAGGTCCTCGCCGGCGGCACCTACGACGACTCGGTCGGCTACTTCGTCCGCCCGACCGTCCTGGTCTGCCAGGACCCGGCCTCGGAGTACTTCCGCGACGAGTACTTCGGCCCGATCCTCGCCGTGTACGTCTACGAGGACGAGAAGTACGAGGAGATGCTGGCGCAGATGGAGTCGGTGTCGGCCTACGGCCTGACCGGCTCGATCATCGCCCAGGACCGCGCGGCGGCCCAGGACGCGATGCACAAGCTGCGCTTCGCGGCCGGCAACTTCTACATCAACGACAAGCCCACCGGCGCCGTCGTCGGCCAGCAGCCCTTCGGTGGCGGCCGGGCCTCCGGCACCAACGACAAGGCCGGCGCCAAGCAGAACCTGGCGCGCTGGACCTCGACCCGCTCGGTCAAGGAGACCTTCGTCCCGCCGACCGACTACCGCTACCCGCACATGGGCTGACCAGCCCTGTTGCCGATCGATCCGCTGTAGAGGCCATCGGTCACCCGCGACGCCCGGTCCCGCAGCCGGACGTCGCCCGCCGGGGCGGCGTCAAAACCCCCGTACCGCCGCCCCGGCCGCTTTCTGCCACCCTTGGAAACACCAGCTCCAGGAGTCACGATGCTCCGTTCCGCCCTTCTCGCGGCCTCCCGGTCCCCCCAGGTCCGCACCGTGGTCGAGAAGTTCCCCCCGACCCACGCGATAGTCGAGCGCTTCGTCGCCGGTGACGCCCTCGACGACGCCGTCACCGCCTGCGACGACCTGGTCGCCACCGGCCGCAAGGTCACCCTCGACCACCTCGGCGAGGACACCAAGGACGCCGCCCAGGCCGCCGCCACCGCCGAGGCCTACGAGCACCTGCTCAAGGCCCTCAAGGAGACCGGCCTCGCCGCCGGCGCCGAGGTGTCGGTCAAGCTGTCGGCTGTCGGCCAGTTCCTGCCGGTGGACGGCGAGAAGATCGCACTGGAGAACGCCCGCCGCATCTGCGAGGCCGCCGCCGACGCCGGCACCACGGTGACCCTCGACATGGAGGACCACACCACCACCGACTCCACCCTCGCCATCGCGCGCGAGCTGCGGGCGGACTACCCCTGGCTGGGCATCGTGCTCCAGGCCTACCTGCGCCGCACCGAGGCCGACTGCCGCGAGTTCTCCGGCGCCGGCTCCCGCGTGCGGCTGTGCAAGGGCGCGTACAAGGAGCCCGAGTCGGTCGCCTTCCAGGGCAAGCACGAGGTCGACCTCGCGTACGTCCGCGCCCTGAAGGTCCTGATGGCGGGCGAGGGCTACCCGATGATCGCCTCGCACGACCCCAACATGATCAAGATCGCCGGCCAGCTGGCCCAGTGGAACAACCGCAACCGGGACTCCTTCGAGTACCAGATGCTGTACGGCATCCGCCCCGAGGAGCAGCTGCGCCTCGCCGGCGAGGGCAACACCGTGCGGGTCTACCTCCCGTACGGCCAGGAGTGGTACGGCTACTTCATGCGCCGTCTCGCCGAGCGCCCCGCCAACCTCACCTTCTTCCTGCGCGCCATGGCCACCCGCAACTGACCCTGGCGGCAGGATGAACGGCCCGCACCCCTGACGGGGGGTGCGGGCCGTTCCGTGTTTCCTAGAGGAAGTCCTTGGTGTCCAGCTCGAAGTCGAACGGGGCGGGGAAGGCAAGCGGTTCACCGAAGGCGGCCAGGTGGACCTCGGTGTACTCCTCGCGGTGCGGCTTGCTGAAGAGGCTGATCTGGGATTTCTCGCGGTCGACGAGCACGTAGAGCGGAATCCCGGCCCGGGCGTAGCAGTGCCGCTTGGCGATGCGGTCCTGGTCCGGCTTCGTCGAGGTGATCTCGGCGACCAGGGCCACACCGTCCGGCTCCATCCAGGGCGGAGCACCGCGGAAGAGCCGGAGGCTTCTCGGGGCGAAGGTCGCGTCCGGGATGACGTGGTTCTTCGGACAGAGGCCGCCGCTCACGAGGCGAAGGCCTTTGCCGCCGGACACTTGCATGTGGACCTCGGACTTCGCCTTCACCTGGTCGATCAGCAGGTCGATGTAGTCCTCGTGATCGCCGTCCGGCGGTGGTGCCACGATGATCTCTCCCTCGATCAGCTCAGCTCGGAAGCCTTCGGGGGAGTGCAGGCTCAGGAAGCTCTCCAGCAGGATGTCGGCCTGCGATGGGGAGCCCGTGATCGGTTGCTCATGCGCCACAGCAGTCATGATGCCCCTCCTTCAGATGGGCGTCACGCTGTTCGCTGCCGGGCCGGGTTATGCAGTGCACGGCGGACTTTCGCTCGATGGTGTGAGTTTGAAGCCCGGCGTAGGATTCCGGTGCTGGTCAACTGGGCGTTCGGTGGGAGGAGTTGGGGATGCTGAAGGCTTTCGAGGGGCTGTCCACGCCGTTGGTGGCGGACTCGTGCGTACGGCTCGGGGTTGGGGTGCGGGTGGCGCCGAGCGGGGTGGCTGGGGTGGCCGCCGGGGCGCGGGTGGCGGGGCGGGTGCTGCCGGTGCGGCACTACGGGAGCGTGGACGTGTTCCTGGAGGCGTACGGGGCGGCGCGGGACGGGGATGTGCTGGTGATCGACAACGGCGGGCGGACGGACGAGGCGTGCATCGGGGACCTCGCGGTGCTGGAGGCGCGGGCCGCCGGGGTGGCCGGGATCGTGGTGTGGGGGCTGCACCGGGACACGCCGGAGCTGGTGGAGATCGGGCTGCCGGTGTTCAGCTACGGCGCGCTGCCGCTGGGGCCGCTGCGGCTGGACGCGTGGGAGCCGGAGGCGCTGGTGTCGGCGCGGGTCGGGCCGCACCTGGTGACCGCCGAGGACGTGGTGTTCGCGGATGCGGACGGGGTGCTGTTCGTGCCGGCCGACCGGGTGGAGGAGGTACTGGAGACCGCCGCCGGGATCGCCCGGACCGAGCGCGCGCAGGCGGAGCGGATCGCCGCCGGCGACACGCTGCGGAAGCAGACCCGGTTCGAGGAGTACCTGGAGCGGCGCGCCGCCGACCCGTCGTACAGCTTCCGGCGGCACCTGCGCACGGTCGGCGGGGCGATCGAGGAGTGAGTCGGTCACAGCGGGCGGTACATGACGTGCAGGCCGACATAGCCGTCCACCGGGTGGTGGAAGGCCTCGGGGACGGTGCCGACGATCTCGAAACCCAGTGACCGGTAGAGCTTGACGGCGTGGTGGTTGTTGGCGACCACCGCGTTGAACTGCATGGCGCGGAAGCCGGCCCGGCGAGCCCAGTCGAGGGTGTACTCGACCAGGGCCCGCCCGATGCCCTGGCCGTGGTGCGCCGGGTCGACCATGTAGCTGGCGCTGGCCACGTGCGCGCCGTTGCCGGGGCGGTTGCGGTTCATGGTGGCGGTGCCGAGGACCGTGCCGTCCGTGTCGACGGCGGCCACCGTGCGGTCGGGGGCGGAGTGCATCCACCACTCCCGACCCAGCTCGGAGGGCATGTCGAGGGGATAGGGGAAGGTCTCGCCGGCCGCGACGATGGTGTGGAAGAAGGGCCAGATGGCCGGCCAGTCGTCGGGGGTGGCTTCGCGGATGTGCATCGGACCAGGATGATCCCGAACGGGCGGTCGGGCCAGTCGATTTCCGGTGTGCGCCGACGGGTGCCGGTCAGCCGCCGAGGACGGTGTCCTCGACCTGGGTGGCGGCGAAGGCCTGGCCCTTGGCGTTGGGGTGGATCACGGCGTACTTGAGGGGGACGACGCTGGTCAGCACGCCGTCCAGCCAGTGGTCGGCGTCGCAGGCGCTGTGCCCGGCGGAGCCGGGGTAGAGGTCGACGAAGGTGTCCTGCCGGGCTGAAGTCGCCTGCCGGATGACCAGGTTGAGCGGCTCCAGGATGCGGGTGCGGGCCCAGGCGAGGTCGCCGGTGGTGAAGGTGGCGAACTGCAGCGGGTTGCCGTACCGGCAGAGGGTGGCGTCCTCGGGGATCAGGTGCGGGTAGCCGACGGTGTAGATCCTGGCGGAGGGCGCCTGCTGCTGCAGCGCGCCGAGCATGGTGGGGTAGTCGGCGCGCAGTCGGTCGAGTCGGCCGGGGATCTGGGCGTCGTACTTGTCCTTGCAGGGGGTGCCCAGGCCGAGGTTGGTGGCGCCGAGTTCGATGCAGTCCTTGAGGATCTGGCCGAAGCCGAGGTCGTTGCCGCCGACGCCGACGGTGATCACCTTGGTGTCCGGGTCGACGGCGTCGATCTGCGGCGGCACGGGCGGGTAGGGGGCGTTGGGGTCGGTGCCGAGCGGCGGGAGCGGGCGGCCGATCGGGCTCTGCTTGTTCGCGTGGACGTCCAGGGTGGTGGCGCCGCCGCAGCTGACGTTGCGCAGGTCGGTCAGCGAGCCGAGGTCGCGGCGGATGATCTCGGGGTAGGAGCCGGTGGTGCGGGCGCAGCCTTCCTGGGGCTCGGTCAGGTCGCCGGTGGCCTCGATGACTCCGGCGGTGTAGGAGTCGCCGAGGGCGGCCCACTTCGGCGCGGTGGCGCGGGTGGCGGGCTTGGTGGTCGCCTGGGCGGCGGTGGGGGCGATCGTGGGGGCGATCAGGGCGGGGGTGAGCGCGGCGGCGGTGCCGGCGACGGCGAGGCGGGACGGGAAGCGGGGCACGGTCTCTCCTCAACGGCGGAAGGGGAGAGTGCGCTTCACCCCCCTGAGAGTCAATCGAGTCGCACCGTGGACGACTTGATAGCTCAGGGGGGTGAATTCAGTGGCGCGGGACTGACGTTGGGGTCGGTCGGAGGAGAGGGTCGGGACCGGTCAGAGGAGGGCGGCGGAGGGCTCGATCATCGCCCGGGCGGTCTTGCCGTCGACGAACTCGCCGAGCGCCGTCATCTCCCACTCGCCGGAGGGGCGGCGGACCAGCTTGCACATCACCACGCCGGTGCGCGGCTCGGACTGGGTGAGGTCGAAGCGGACCAGCTCCTCCTCGGTGCGCACGTCGACCAGGCGGCAGTAGGCGTTGCGCAGCTCGGTGAACTTCTGGCCGGAGAAGGAGTTGACCACGAACACCAGCGCGTGGACCTCGGGCGGCAGGCCCTCGAGGTGGACGGTGATCGACTCGTCGTCGCCGCCGTCACCGCCGACCAGGTTGTCGCCGGAGTGGGCGATCGCGCCGTTGAAGATGGTCAGCTTCATGAACCAGGCCGTCTCCAGGCGCTGGTGCCGGGCGTCGAAGGCGAGGCAGGAGGCGTCCAGGTCGATGTCCCGGCCGCGGGCGGCGGACTCCCAGCCGAGGGCCATCCGGACCGAGGAGAGGAAGGGGCGGCCGTTCTTCACCAGGGAGACGGAGCTGCCCTTGACCAGGCTGACCCGGCCCTTGTCCAGGGTGACCTTGGGACGCTCGGCCGGTGCCGGGGGTGCCGTCGGGGCTGCCGGGGCGGCCGGTGCCGGGGGTGTGGTGGGCATCGACGGGATGGTGGCGAGGGCGATCCGGGGGTCGACCGGGGGGACGGGCGGCACGGGCGGCGCCGGGGGAACGGGCGGCAGCGGCGGGACGGGTGGGGCTGGCGGGGCGACCTCGGCGGTGGAGTGGATCTGGACGGTCGGCGCGCTCGGCGAGGCCGCGGCCGGGGCGGGGGAGTCGTCGACGGTGACGCCGAAGTCGGTGGCGATGCCCGCCAGGCCGTCGGCGTAGCCCTGGCCGACGGCACGCACCTTCCAGACCCCGTTCCGCCGGTAGACCTCGACCACGATGAGCGCGGTCTCCAGGCCCAGTCGGGGCGGGGTGAAGGTGACCAGCACGTCGCCGGTGTCGGCGTCCCGGACGGTGGCGGTGGGCTCCATCCCGGCGAAGGTGGCGGACTGGTCGGCCGGGCTGGCGGTGATCACGACCTTGCTGATGTCGGCCGGGACGGCCGGGGTGTCGACGGTGATCGCGTCCGGTGCTCCGGCGGAGGCCGGGCGGAGGCTGACGCCGGGTCCGTGCGGGGCGTTGAAGAAGACGAAGTCGGCGTCCGAGCGGACCTTGCCGGCGTCGGTCAGCAGCAGGCCGGAGACGTCCAGCGCCTTGGGCGCGGTGACCTCGACGGTCACCCGCGCGGCGGTCAGCGGTGCGTTGCCGCCTTGGGTCAGGACGGTGGACAAGGACTCCTCCTCGGGTGCGGAACGACGGCCCGGGCCGGGGCCGGTGGGGCACCGGGCCGGGTGCTGCCTACCGTAACGAACGTGGGTACGGAGATGAGCCCGATGAGCTGCTGCCGGTAGGACGATCGGATCGGCCGACGGACGGTCAGCGGGCCCGGTGCGCCAGGTGCTGGGCGGGCTGCGGGAGCAGCGGGCCGAAGCAGCCGAGCGCGGCGACCGCGCGGGGGTGGTCGATGCCGAAGGCGGCGGCGTTCCAGCTCTCCTGCGGGCCCGGCTTGCGGACCGGGCCGACCTGGTCGGCCGGGCGGGCGCCGCGCACCGCGAAGGTGTAGCGGCCGGGCTTGACGTCGGTGCCGGGCGGGGTGGTGAAGCGGTAGACCAGGGTGCCGCGTTCCTGCTGGGTGGTCACCACGGCGCCCGGCAGGTCGGTCCAGGCGGCGCCGCCGCCGGGGGCCAACTCGCCCGGAGCGAGCCGGAATTCGGCCTGCAGGGCGGTGACCGGTTCGGCCACGGTGAGGTCGAGCGCGTGCCGGAGGCCGTCGCGTCCGAGGGGGGTGGTCAGGCCGGTGCCGGTCAGGGTTTGGTCGGCCTCCGGGCCGGCACCCGCGGTCTCGGAGGTGTCGGTGCCGGTGGTGGCGGTGGTGTCGGTGGCGTCGGTGCCGGTGGCCCCGACGGAAGTGCCCGGGCCCGCGTTCGACCCCGGGCCCGGGACGGCGGCCTCGGGCGGCGGCAGCGGGCGGCCGGGGGCGGGGAAGGCGGGGCCGGGGCGGGCCGGGGTGGTCGGCTGGAGCCCGGGCGGGGTCGGGGACTGTCCGGCGTCGGTCTGCCCGGCGGACGGTGCGAACGGCGTGGCAGGGGTGGCCGGGGTGGCCGAGGGGGAGGCTCCGGCGTCCGGCTGCCCGTCCGTCCCGGTGCCACCCGCAGGGGCCGAGGACCGGGGGTCGTGCCCGGCGGAGGCCTGACCGCCGGTGGACGGCGTGACCGGGACCGCCGTGCCCGCCCGCAGCCCAGCCGGCGGCGTGGCCGCGGCGTTCGCCGGGCCGGCCGGGTGGGTCGAGGCGTGCCCCGAGGGCTTCGGGCCGTGCGGGCGACCGGAGGGCGCGGGCGTGTCCGGGGTCCGCTCGGAGGCCGCCTCGGCCTGGTCGGTGGAGCCCGGGCTGGGCGGCGGGGTGCTGCCGACCCGGGCGACGCCGGCCCGTCGGCCGATGCCCTGCTGCTCGTTCAGCAGGAGGGTGGTGGCGATGCTGATGCCGACGACGGTGGACATCGCCATCGCGGCGCCGGAGAAGCGGAGGGTGGGCAGCCGGAACCGGCCGCCGAACGGGCGTGGCCGACCGTGTCGACCCTGCCGTGCGGGCTCGTGCTGCACGTCCCGCGCGGTCTCCCCACGCACAGCCACCGGACCCCTCCCTCCCCGAAGTCGCCGTCGCGTCGCCGTATTCTCCCACGCACCGGTGAGGGGCCCGGATCCGGCCGTCCCGGACCGGTCCCGCTGCGGGCCCGCGTCGGGAGGGGGAGAGCGTACCAGCGGGTGGCAGGATGGCGGACGGAATCCCACCATTTTCCGGACATCCGTTCGACGAGCGGAAGTTGACGGTCCGTCTGACACGCCGGGCAGGGGTCGGTCGGGCCGGACGAGGGGATGTTGCAACCCCCTTGCAACCCTTGCCCGCCCGGCCGCGGGTGGCGCAGGCTGATGACATCCCGCGCCGTTCCCGGAGAGACCGTCATGCCGCCCGACCCGCTGTCCGCAGCCTCCAGTGCCCCCCTCGCCGCCACCCCCACGGGCGGCGATGGGGGCGGCTCCACCGCCGCTCCGGCGGCGGTGGAGGAGGTGCTGACGCTGCGGATCTCGCTGGGCGACGAGGTGGTCGGCGAGGTGCGCACCCGGTTCCGCTTCGACGCCGCGCGCCCCTACGAGGTCCTGCTGACCTTCCACCTGGGGCGTCCGGACGAGGCGGACTGGGTGTTCTCGCGCGACCTGCTGCGCGACGGCCTGCAGACGCTGAGCGGGCAGGGCGACGTCAAGCTGTGGCCGGCGTACTGCCCCTGCCACGGCGCGACGCTGCACCTGGCACTCGAATCCCCGCACGGCAGCGCGCTGCTGGAGGTCTCCAAGCCCCGGGTGCGGGCCTGGCTGGACCGCACCTACGCGCTGGTCTCGGTCGAGCGGGAGCGCGACTGCGGCCCCACCGACGCCCAGCTGGCCGCACTGCTCGCGGGCGGCTGAACGCCGGGTGGCTGAACCCCGGGCGGCGGCTCCGCTGCCGTGCACGGCGACGGCAGCGGAGAGGGAACGGGCGCCGTGGCACCCGGCAGCCGGACCCGGCCCGCCGCCAGCTCCGCCCGCAGCCGTCGTACGGCGGGTGCGGTGGAGGCGGGCAGCAGGTCGTACGGCTCCTCCGGCGCCTCCACGGTGACCAGCACCGAGTCGGCGAAACGGTACGGCCGGTGGGCCAGCAGGCCGCCCAGGTAGCGGCGCAGCCGGGACAGTTCGGCACGGACCGTCACCGTCCGCCCCGCGTCCCCGAACAGGCCCTCGGCGAGCTGCGCCGCGGTGCTGCCCTCCCGGGTGGTGGCGAGCAGCAGCAGCAGTTCGGCGTGGCGCGGGCTGACCGGGTGCGACCAGCTGTCGGCCGCGCCGCGGACGGACAGTTCGGGGCGGTCCGGCCGGCGCAGGTCGAGCAGCAGCCGGGCACCCTCGGCCTGTTCGGCGCTCACCGTGCCGGAGCCGTCAGGCTCGGGCGGGCGGACCGGGCGCACCAGCCAGCCGTCCGCGAGCGGTTCCAGCACGCACTCGCCCAGCCCCGGCACCCAGTGCACCGCGGCCGGGGCCCAGCCCTCGCTGGGGATGCGCAGCCGGCTGGGCGGCGGCAGTCCGGCCGAGGCGGCGGTCCAGCCGGCCGCGTCCACCACCAGCGCCGGGCCGCCGACCCGGGCGAGCAGCGGGGCGGCCAGGGTGCGCAGCTGGTTGAGGGCCTCCAGCCGGTGGGCGCGCAGCTCGGTCTCGGCGAGCCGGGCGGCGGTGGCGGTGAGCTGGAGCAGGTACGGGCGGACGTTGTGGGCCGGGCCGCTGAGGTTGATCGCGCCGACCAGCCGGCCGGTGGCCGGGTCGTGCACGGGCGCGGCCACGCAGGTCCAGGTGTGGTGGCTGCGCAGGTAGTGCTCGGCGGAGTGGACGTGCATCGGGCGCTGGGCCCGCAGTGCGACGGCGATGCCGTTGGTGCCGACGCTCTCCTCGGTCCAGCGGGCGCCGGTGACGAAGCCGATCCGGTCGGCGCTGCGGCGCAGGCCGCGCTCGCCCTCCTGCCAGAGCACATGGCCCTCGGCGTCGGCGATGGCGACGATCAGCGGCGACTGGCCCACCGGCTCGAGCAGGGTCTCGCGCAGCACCGGCATGACGCTGTCGAGGCCGCTGGCCCGGCGGCGCTGCTCCAGTTCGGCGGGGCCGAGCAGGACGGCGGCGGCGCCGGTGTCGGGGTCGAGGCCGAGGCGGCGCAGCCGGGCCCAGGAGTCGCCGATCTCGGGACGGGGTTCGAGCAGGCCCGGCCCGTTCGGGCCGCCGGATCCGCGGGGTCCGCCGGGCCCGCCGGTTTCGGGGAGCGCGAGTTCGCGGGCGGCGGCGTCGGCGAGGGTGCGCTCGTGGACCTTGGCCAGCTCCGCCGCCGTCGGTGGGGTGCGGCGCTCGGGTCGTCGGGACTGCCGTCCGGTCTGCCGCACTCCTGTTGCTCCTCGCCGCCGTTCGAGGACGCGCCGGGGTCGACGCGCTGACGAAAGCGTACGGGGGCGGTGCGGATGTGGGCATGGGGTCTGCCAACTCCGCAAACCGCCCGGTACGGAAACCGTTCGGAGGCGCGCCGGCGGCTTCGTACCGAGGCGTGCCGGCGGCTTCGTGTCGGGGTGAGCCACCGGCCGGATGCAGAACCGGACTACGAGGGCGGTGGTTCGTCAGAGGGGGACGATGCGGGCTTCGGACGGCAGGACCGGCCACAGGTCGTCCGGCTCCTCGTCACTCACCCGGCAGGTCCCCGCCCCGTTCGCGGCGCAGCCGTAGGACGTCGGCCATGGTGGCGGTGGACAGGGCGCCGTTGCGGGCGGCGGCGACGGTCGGACGTTCATCGGGATTCACTCCTGATCAGTCCAGAGGAACGGTGAGGTCCGTCTGAGGGCTGCCGCCGTGCGAGCGGTCCGGGCGGGCGGTGACGAGGGAGCGCCAGCGGGTGCGGACGGCCGGGTCAGCGTTGCGCGCCGGGTTCGTGCTGGGCGGCCTCGACGGTGTGGTGCAGGTCGGCGGTGGCCTCCAGGGTGGCGCCGGTGGTCAATGCCAGGCAGGCGGCCAGGGCCAGGGCGACGGCCCGCAGGCGGGTGGCCGGGGTGGTGGAGGGGCGGGGCTGGAGCAGGGCGGCGACCCGGCGCGGGACGGGGCCGGAGTGCGCGGCGGCGACCAGCTGGGGGCGGGCCGGCCAGGGCGAGCGGCTGGCGGCGAGGGCGGCCCGGCCGACCGCGCGGGCGGTCACGGCGCGGTCGCCGATCCGGGCGGCGGCCACCTCGTCGGCCCAGCGCTCCAGGTGGTACCCGAGGGGCGCGCGCAGCGGGCGCAGCGCCGGGTGGAGGTCGGCGGCGTGCTCGGCGAGGGCGAGGAAGACGTGGTGGCGGCCGGTCAGGTGGGCGCGTTCGTGGGCGAGCAGGGCGGCGCGCTCGGGCCCGCTGAGGGCGCGCAGCATTCCGGAGGTGACCACGATCCGGCCGGGTTCGCCGGTCCGGCCGGGGCGGCGCAGGCGCCCGGGGAGGGCGAAGGCGTCGGCGCGCTCGTCGTCCAGCACGGTGAGCGGGTGCTCGTCCGGCTGCCGCAGCCGGGCCAGGGGCCGCCGTAGCCACTCGGTGGCGCGCGTGCGGTGCATGGAGGCGTGCATGGGGCGCACGTCCGGATGCCGGTCACCGGCGTGGCCGCCTGAGTGCGGGTCGGCGTCGTCGTCCGGGTACGGGCCGTCGGCGGGCAGGGCGGCGCGGGCGGCCCGCAGTTCCAGGTGCCGTCGCCGGGCGGTCCGTACCGCCAGTGCGGTGAGCGCGGCGAGTACCAGGCCGGCCAGCGCGGCCGCGAGCGGGGCGCTGGGCGCGGCGGCGGTGAGCCAGGGCAGCGAGAGGTGGCCGAGGGCGGCGACCGGGGGCAGCTGGAGCAGCCCGGCGGTGGCGAGCAGCCCGAGCGAGCAGACGGTGCCGCCGGCCAGCACGGCGGCGGTGCCGGCCAGCAGCCAGGCGGCGGCCCGGGGCGGGAGCGCCTCGGCGAGCCGGCGGGCCAGCGGGGCGGTGAGGAAGGGCAGCAGCAGCGGCGCCCAGACGGCGAGCATCACGGTGCGCCCGCCGATCCCGGTGCGCCGTCGCCGAGCAGTTCGCGCAGCAGCTGTTCGTCCTCGGCGGAGAGGTCGGAGACGAAGCGGGCGAGCACGGTGGAGCGGTCGGCCTCGCGGCCCAGTTCGGTGTGCATCCGGCGGGCGGCGAGGCCCGCGGTGTCCTGGACGGTCGGGGTGTACGCGTAGGCGCGGCCGGCCCGGGTGCGTTCGACCGTCCCCTTGTCGTGCAGCCGGGCCAGGATCGTCGCGATGGTGGTGCGGGCGAGGTCCCCGCCGAGCGCCGTCTGGACGTCCTGCGGCGTCATCGGCTGCCGGGCGGACCAGAGGGCGGCCAGCACCTCGGCCTCCAGCTCCCCGGCGGGCCGGCGGGCGGACGGTACGTCAGACATGGCGGCGCTTCCTCCAGCTATCGTCTACAGTCATGTAGACCGTCTACGTCACTGTAGACGGTCCCGGGCGGGTTCCGCGGTGAACCGCGGTGAAGCCGCCCTCCAACGTACGGGAGGTCCGCCAGCCTTGCTTCAGTTCCCTGCCGCTCCGGCCGCTCACCTCGCGGTCGGCTCTCACCTCGCGGTGAACCCGCTGGACGCGTCCTCGCTGCTCGCCGCCTTCGGCACCCTCGGCATCGCCATGGTGCTGTTCGCCGAGACCGGCCTGCTGGTGGGCTTCTTCCTGCCCGGCGACTCGCTGCTGTTCACCGCGGGCCTGCTCTGCGTCCCCGGCGCCACCACCGGCCCGCAGCTGCACCTGTGGCAGGTGCTGCCCGCCGCCCTGGTCGGCGCGCTGGCCGGGGCCCAGGTCGGCTACCTGATCGGCCGCCGCGGCGGCCGGGCGCTGCTGGGCCGCACCAAGCGCAAGAGCCTGCTGGAGGGCGTCGAACGGGCCGAGGAACTGCTGGCCCGGTACGGGCACGGCAAGGCGATCGTGCTCGCCCGGTTCATCCCGATCGTCCGGACGGTGCTGAATCCGCTCTGCGGCGTGCTCGACGTGCCGGTTCGCTCGTTCACCGTCTGGCAGGTGGCCGGCGGCGCGGTCTGGACCGTCGGCGTGGTGCTGGCCGGGTACGGGCTCGGATCCTCGATACCCGGGATCGACCAGTATCTGCTGCCGATCATCGGTCTGGTAGTAGTTGTCTCCGTGCTCCCCATTGTTCTCGAACTGTTCCGCGCCCGTACGGCGCGCCGTCACGGAGGTGACGTGTGATGTCCTCTCGGGCCCTGGCCGTCTACGACGGCAGCGGGATCGACGGCAGCCTCTACACCCGGGTCAACGGGTGGGCGCAGTCGGCCCCGCACTGGCTGGACGACGTGATCAAGATCTGGTCGGCGATCGGCCTCGGACTCTTCGCGCTGTTCATGCTCTACGCCTGGTGGCGGGCGCGCGGCGCCGAGTCCGCGGTGATGGCCAAGGTGCTGGCCTCCCCGGTGATCGTGGTCGTCGCGTACGGCATCAACTCCGTCCTGAAGAACATGGTCGAAGAGGTCCGACCGTGCGCCCAGATCCGCGGCAGCATCTCGCTGGAGACCTGCCCGAGCGCGACCAGCGGTGACTGGTCCTTCCCGAGCAACCACTCGGTGATCGCCTTCGCCGCCGCGATCTCGCTCTGGTTCGTCAGCCGTCGGCTCGGCGCCGTCGCCACCGTCTTCGCGGTGCTGATGGCGGCCTCCCGGGTCTGGGTCGGCGTGCACTACCCGCACGACGTGGCGGCCGGCGCGCTCGTCGGCATCCTGGTGGCGCTGGTGCTCGCGCCGCTGGCCGGCCGCTGCGGACCGCTGGTGGACCGGATGCGTTCCGGCGCGCTGCGCCCGCTGCTGGGCCCCGGCGCGATGCCGGTGGTGACCCGCGGGTACGCCTCGCACCGGGCGCGGTAGCGGCGATTTCCTGAGCGGCCTGCCCCTTGTCCGGTTTCGGACGACGGGTGGAGCATGTGAGCCGGGCGTGGGGCCCCCTGACCGGGGGCGCCCGCCCGGCTCAGTCGTTCTCAGCCGTACTCAGGCGCGCTCGGGGCACGAAGGCACCGGGCGCCAGCGGAGGGAGTGCCGAATGCCGTACCGACTCGACATCACGCAGGGGGACTGGCCGGGCGACCTGCTGCACAAGGGCGTCGAGGGGCTGCTCGCCGAAGCCATGGTGCTCACCCTCGCCACCGCCGGCCGCGAGCACGGGCCGCACGCCAACCTGGCCTTCTTCGCCTACGACGACGACCTCGTCCTGTACTTCGTCAGCGAGCGCGCCACCCGGCACAGCCACCACCTCGCCGAGGAGGCCCGGGCCGCCGCCACCGTCTTCCTGCCGCCGCCCGCCTTCGGCGAACAACTGCGCGGAGTCCAGCTGACCGGCAGCGCGAGCGAGGCCTGGGGGCGCCAGGCGGAGGCGGCGCTGGCGGCGTACCAGGGGCGCTACCCGTCCTTCGCCCAGGACGAGGAGCTCCGGCGGCAGTACCTCACCGGGGGCGGGGCGGCGGCGCTGTACCGGTTCCAGGTCGAGGAGCTGACGGCGGTCGACGAGCCGAACTTCGGCCGGCGCAACTACCTGCGGGCCCGGGTGGTGCGGGGGTAGTTGCGCCCGATGACCATGCCCCGCGGGGGGAACGGGACCCGGCGCGGGCGGCCGTTGTGGACCACCGAGGCGCCGAGGCCGGCGGTGACGGCCATCACGAAGGCGTTGAGCCCGAAGGCGACGGCCAGCTCACCGGGGACGTCGATGTCCTCCGGGAGGCGTGCCGTCGCGACGCCCCCGGGGTCGTAGCGGACGGCGAGCCGGTCGCCGACCGCGTGCGAGCGCAGGCCGGTGGTGACGGTGCCGTTCGGGATCGGCGTGCCGTTCTCGTCCACGAGCGTGTAACCCGAGTACGGGTGCTTGCCCTGCTGGTAGTCGTACGCGGCCGTGACGCGGGCGGTGACCGTCACCCCGGAGGTGCTCAGGATCACCGAGTCCCGGGCGGAGGCCACCGACCCCAGCGCCATCAACCACAGCACCACGCCGAACCCGGCCGCCCAGCAGCCCGCCGCAGCCCCGAGCAGCCGGACCATGCCCACGATCCAGGCGACCCCGAGTACCAGCCCGACCGGCAAGGCCGCGCCGAACCCGGCGTCCGCGTTCAGCAGCACCAGCCCGAACGTCCCGGCCGGAACGGCCAGCGTGAGCGCCACCGCCAGCGCGATCGTCCCGCGTCTGCTTCTCGGTCCAGCCATGGCTTCCCCCGGTTCTCGGTGTGACGCGGTGGAAGCGTACGCCGGGCCCCTGACGCCCTCCGGGCGGGGTGCGGCCAGGAAGTCGGCGGGTCCGACTTCCTGGTCATCGTCGGCGGCGCCGGGCGACGGCGCAGGCGGCGTGGGTCAGGAGGACCTGGCCGGCGCAGACGATCAGGAGGAAGAGGAGGTTCGCCGCGCCGGGGTGGTCGTGGCGGACGGGGCGGACGGCGAGTTCGGCGAGGCCTGCGCTCGTCGGGACGGCGAGGGCGGCGCCGAGGAGGGCGAGGCCGGCGGGCCGGTGTACTCGGGGCGGGTGGTCCACTCGATGCCGCCGCGCACGGGGCGGAGGTAGAAGCGGCCGCCGATGACGTCCATGAGGACGCCGGTGCGCCCGGTTCTGCGGTCGTGGAGGACGTCGCCGGGGCGGGGCGTGCCGGGGGTCGGCGTGCTCATCGATCGTCGTCACCTCCGGTCCAGGGGGCGATCTCGCGCAGGCGGCGCAGGCGGAGGACACCCTGATAGGAGAGGGTGACCAAGTTGCCCCGCACCTCGACGACTTCGGCCGGGACGAGGGGCGCCCCCGGTGTGGTGATCTGCCACTCGGCGGGGGTCATGGTGACGGTCTCGCCGACGGCGGGCACCCACGGGTGCCGCGCCCGCCGGGCGCGCACGCCGTCGCGGAGGACGTCGGTGAGCCGGACGATGACGTCGGGCCGGGCGGCGCCGAGGTCGATGAGCACGATGCCGGTGGTCGTCGCGCACTGCCAATCGACGGCGACGGAAGGCAGTTTGACGTCCGCGGCGGTGAGCGTGGCGATCAGGTCGTCGCACGCGTCGGCCGCCTCGCGGCGACGCTGGGCGGTGAGTCCGCGGAAGGCGGATCCCATGGCGATCACTCCTTGAGGAGGCGCGAGCGGGTCGGGGGATGGGTGGTCGGCGCAGCGGGCGAGTGCCGTGCGTAGTCGTTCCGACACGGAAAGCATGACAGGAAAGAGTCGCTATGCGCGACTCGCTCGCGAAAATTTCGCGAGGTGAATTCATGTTCGAGGGAGCATTCTTGGCTCCGACCCGTCTCGCCTGGACTATCGTCGGCCTCGTCCAACCCGTGGCTCCACCGCTGCCGGGCCGTCAGACTCGGTGGCAGGCCAACCCGAGGAGCAGGTAGCGCACATGGCCGGAAGCAACGACCTGGGTTCGCCCACGCTGTGTCGACTCAAACTGAGACTCGAACTCCGTGCGCTGCGCGAGGAGGCGGGTTTGACGTCCACCGACGTTGCGAAGACGGTCAAGTGGTCCGCGGCCAAGATGACCCGGCTGGAAACCGGCGACGGCTGGGTGCAGCCCACGGACGTCGAGGCGCTGTGCCGGCTGTACGGCGCGAGCGAGGAACGGACCGAACTGCTGGCCGCGTATGCGCTGGTGACGAAGACGCACAAGGACGAGTGGAAGAGCAAGGAGTACCAGCAGGTCATCCTGCCTGGGTTCTCGGCGTACTTGGGGCTCGAGGGTGCCGCCGCGCAGGTGCGGATCTATGAGTCGGAGTATGTGCCGGGACTGCTGCAGACCGAGTCGTACATGCGAGAGTTGCTTCGGCATACACGTCGACCGCAGGAGGAGATCGACCGGCTGGTCGAAATCAGGCTCAAGCGCCAGGCGATTCTCGCACGGGAGGCTGATCCCGCGAGGCTCGGCGTGGTCATCAACGAGGCGGTTCTCCGGCGAGTGTTGGGCAGTGCCGAACTGATGCGGGAGCAGTTGGACCATATGGCGAAGCGTGCCACGGCGGCCAACATCAAGCTCCAGGTTGTGCCCTTCAAGGCGGGGTTCCATCCTGCTATGACGGGCTCGTTCACAGTGCTGAGCTTCGAGGATCCGAAGGTCGGTCCGATCGTGCATATTGAGGCGCTCGGTTCGGCGACGGTGATAGATGATCGTGAGCGCGTGCGAGGCTACGAGGACACGTGGGCCGATCTGATCGGCACGGCGGCCAGCCACGATCGGTCGATCAGCATGCTCAAGCAAGCAGCCAAGGAGATGTGATGCAACCTCTGCATGACAAGGAAGTCGGTTGGTTCAAGTCCAGTTACAGCAGCGAGCAGGGTGGGGCCTGCGTGGAGGCGCTGCGGCTGTCCTCGGGGGTCGCGATCCGCGACTCGAAGGACAAGAGCGGCCCGAGCCTTGAGTTCACCCCGGAGGCCTGGCAGAGCCTCGTCGCGGGCATCAAGGCCGGCGAGCTCGGCTAGTTCGAGGCGTGGGGGGGGCCGGCCGGGGGGGAGCTGGGCCCCCCCCCCGCGAAGAGATTTCAGCGGAATGGGGAGTGTTCAGTG